>MPSY01000199.1 GCA_001901525.1 Methylococcales bacterium OPU3_GD_OMZ
AATCTGCTGAATGCAGCTCTAAAGCAACTTCTAAATTTATTAGCTCAGTATTAAATATACTAAAATCAAGCATTGAGGTATCATGGTTCGCCACAACAACGTTCGTTTCATAATATTCATCTACATCAACACTGATATTTACATCAACCGGCGAAACAATAAAAGAACTGAGGGGAGTGGCGCATGCGCTAAAAGATGTATCTGATTCCCCTTCACTATACTCTGCTGTTATATTAAAACAGTACTCCGTAAAATTGGTTAAGCCGGTTGCTGTATATTCTGTTTCCGTTGTACTGCCTACCAAACTTCCATTAGCATAAACATTATAGGTTTGGAATGTGCCGCAGGGACTTGTGCGAGCCGTTTCAACTTGAGAAAAGAGTCTTGTCATGCTTGCAAAGATGTTCGTGGTATATTCCGGGGTGTTTGTTTTCTTGCCCACATTCACCATATTGCCCAAAACTCTTGTTGATGCATTGTTAACCGTCCGTGATCCATTGCCGCCCCAAACACGAATATTATCAACAAACCACGCTTCTCCGTAGCCTGTTGCATCAAAATACCGAAAAGCTATCTGGAAAGATTGGCCGGCATAAGACGAAAGATCAACGGTAGTACCAACAATTGTATTTCCAATGTCCCAGGGGTTAGAAGAATACACAACGCTCCACGTACTGCCACTATCTGTAGAAATTTCTACCATGTTCGAATCCCACGCATCCTCGCTATACGTGTATCCTTCTACAAATTCCAATGTAGCTGTGGTATAGCTTGTTAAGTCCAAGTGTTCTGTAATTAAACGACTGTCCACGGGGGTTACCGCCGTTGAATAAACGGCAATTGCGCTATAGTCATCGTCTCCGCCGTCGCTGCAAGGTATCATGCCCGTACCACAAGATGAAGTATCGCCCGACGAATTTCGAAACCAGCCGCCGCTGTTATTGTCTACAACATGTGTTATCGTAAAAACAGTTATGGCGCTGTCACAATCGGAAAAACATTCAGACAACAAAATATCTCCATAATTAGCCGTGTCTGGAGGTGTCCACGATAAATCAACCTCTGAGTTGCCTGCATTTGCAACCAGAAAAGCCGGCGGGCATAATGTTTGAGTAAATCCGGCTGTTAAAAATATTAATGAGAGAGAAAAATATTTAAATTGTTTTTTCATAACTGGCTTCCTTTATTTTTGATTTTGCAATATTAAGACCTGATGTGGAACTAGAACAAGGATTAAATAAAAAGTGCCCCGTTCCAAATAAATGGAGTGGGGCACTTTTTTATAGGGTGAAGTTTTATTTACTTCATTAATACCAGTTTTTTCACAGACGTGAATTCACTGGAATGGATGCGATAAATATACATACCCGAAGATAGTGGTTTACCCATATCGTTCGTTCCGTTCCAACGGATTGTGTGGTAACCTGCCTGCATATCGCTGTTCACCAGTGTGCGTACACGTTGACCCAGGATGTTGTAAATATCCATACGGATATGACTTTCCTGAGGAACATCAAATCGGATGGTTGTAACCGGGTTGAAGGGGTTCGGATAGTTTTGATGTAAAGCAAATACATCCG
>MPSY01000066.1 GCA_001901525.1 Methylococcales bacterium OPU3_GD_OMZ
TAGATCGTGACAAAAAACAGGTGCTTTCACAAAAGGGTGAACGCATAGCCTACGACAAAGTCGTGATTGCATCAGGCTCTTATCCTTTTGTTCCCCCAATGCCAGGCCATGATCGTGATGGTTGTTTGGTTTACCGGACTATTGAAGATTTAGAAGCGATTACCGGTGCTGCGAAAAATGCAAAAACAGGGGTGGTGGTTGGCGGCGGCCTGTTAGGTCTTGAGGCCGCTAAAGCACTTACTGATTTAGGTTTAGAGACTCATGTGGTTGAGTTTGCACCCCGATTGATGGCGGTACAACTAGACGAGGGTGGCGCGGCAATGCTAAGAAGTAAAATTGAAGCGTTGGGTGTCACGATTCATACCAGTAAAAATACCCAGAAGATTATTGATGGTGATCAGGCGATTCATAAAATGTGTTTTGCTGACGGTGAAGAGCTAGAGACGGACATCGTCCTTTTTTCGGCAGGGATCAGGCCACGGGATGACATCGCCCGAGACAGTTTCTTGGAGATCGGTCAGCGGGGAGGTATTGTCATAGATAATCAATGCCTGACTTCAGATCCTGATATTTATGCGATCGGTGAATGTGCACTTTGGAATAATCAGATCTTTGGTCTGGTGGCGCCGGGCTATCAAATGGCGCGTACCGTGGTGGCTCAACTGGAACAAAAAGAGGCGGCTTTTTTGGGTGCTGATATGAGCACAAAGCTTAAGTTAATGGGTGTGGATGTCGCCAGTATCGGTGATGCGCATGCAAAGACACAGGGCGCTTTGGTTTACACCTATCAAGATGGCTCCAGTGAGATTTATAAACGCATCGTCGTGAGTGCAGACAAAAAGAATTTATTGGGCGCAGTGCTTGTGGGTGATTCGGCAGGTTACGGAACGCTATTGCAATATTGCTTAAACGGTATTGAATTACCTGAAAATCCCGATGCGCTGATCTTGCCGAGTCGTTCTGATGAGTCGGTGGGCTTAGGGCCTGATGCGTTGCCGGCCTCTGCACAGATTTGTTCCTGTCATGATGTGAGTAAAGGGCAGGTCTGTGAAGCCATTACCGCCGGCTGTCAGGATATGGGGGCATTAAAATCTGAAACGAAAGCCGCTACCGGTTGTGGTGGGTGTACGGCTTTGTTGAAATCAGTATTGGATAGTGAACTGGATAAATTAGGTTTTGAAGTTAATACCGATATTTGTGAACACTTCTCCCATACCCGGCAAGATTTGTATAACTTGGTGATGGTTGATGAAATTAAAACCTTTGATGAGCTATTAACGGGTCATGGTCGTGGGCGAGGTTGTGAGGTTTGCCGGCAGGCGGTAGGGTCAATTTTAGCCTCCTATTGGAATGAGTATGTTTTAGAAAAGCAGCACTTAGGCGTTCAAGATACCAACGATGTGTATCTGGCTAATATGCAAAAAGACGGTACGTATTCAATCGTACCGCGCGTTACCGGTGGAGAAATTACCCCAGATATGTTGATTGCTTTAGGTGAAGTCGGTAAAGCATATGGTTTGTATACCAAAATTACCGGCGGTCAGCGGGTTGACTTATTTGGTGCACAAATTAATCAATTGCCCGCTATTTGGAATGAGTTGATTGCAGTGGGTTTTGAAAGTGGCCATGCTTACGGAAAGTCATTGCGTACCGTTAAATCTTGTGTAGGAAGTACCTGGTGCCGGTTTGGTTTAGATGATAGCGTGAGTCTTGCGATTGAATTAGAAAATCGTTACAAAGGTCTTCGGGCGCCGCATAAAATTAAAATGGCGGTCTCCGGTTGCACACGGGAATGTGCAGAAGCCCAAGGTAAGGATATTGGCGTTATCGCTACTGAACATGGTTGGAATTTATACGTTTGTGGTAATGGTGGTATGAAACCGCGACATGCTGATTTATTTGCGACTAATTTAGATAAAGAAACTCTGATCAAGTATATCGATCGGGTGTTAATTTTTTATGTCCGTACGGCTGACCGTCTGCAGCGTACTTCGGTCTGGATGGAAAATATGGAAGGGGGTTTAGATTATTTAAAATCGGTTGTCATTGAGGATCGATTAAATATTTGTGAGCAATTAGAACAACAAATGGATTATGTTATTGAGACCTATCAATGTGAGTGGAAAACAACCTTAGAAAGCCCAGAGCATTTAAAACGTTTTCGACATTTTGTGAATAGTGATCAGTCAGATGAGCGTGTGGTCTTTGTTGAAGAGCGGGGTCAGGTCAGACCCGCTAATGAACAAGAACGTGAGCAATTGGTCACGTTTAGCCCGATGGAGGACGCATAAATGACGCAGTGGATAGATGTTTGCAGTGCTGATGATTTACAGCCTAATTCCGGGGTTTGTGCCTTAGTGAATAACCAACAAGTGGCGATATTTTATTTTCCGAATGAAGATAAAATATATGCGATTGGTAACTATGACCCCATTGGCAAAGCCAATGTGTTATCGCGCGGTATGGTCGGGGATATTAACGGTGAGCCGGTAGTCGCCTCGCCACTTTACAAGCAACATTTTAGCTTGCGCTCAGGGCAATGTCTGGAGCAAGACGATCAGGTACTGTGTTATTCCGTACGGTTACACGATGACAGAGTTCAATTGGCAGAATCAACATAAAGAGGGTAATGATGACTTGCAATTTTTATATTACAGATGTTTTTACCAAGCAGGCATTTGGTGGCGCTCAGGTAGCGGTATTTCCGGATGCCAGTGGCTTAGAAAAAGAACAGATGGCGATTATGGCTAAGGAGTTGAACTTAACCGAATCTGTTTTTGTCATGCCGCCAGAGGAGACAGGCAACAGTTACCGCATGTATGTTTTTACGCCTAACGGTGAAGTGGATTTTTCAGGACACCCGATTATTGCAACAGGCTTTGTTTTAGCGTCTTCAGGTGTGATTACACTGGATGAAGCTACTACCGCATTAACGTTGCAACAAAATGTAGGGTCTATTGACGTTACGATTTCTGGGGAAGGAAACCAGCCTGAATTTGTACGATTTAGCCGTCAGTTTTCATCCATCGTGGACCGGTTTGCACCGCGTGATGTTGAATTGGCGCAAATTTTATCGATTGCTCCAGAACTTATTGATAATAAACACTATACGGCGCGACTGGTTTTTTGTGGTGCACCTTACTTAGTGGTTCCAGTCCACAGTTATGAGGCGGTCAGAGAAGCGCGGTTTGATTTTAATGCCTGGAGTCAATCAGTAGCCCCTCAAACGACAGCACAGGAAGTGTTGTTGTTTTCTCGTAAGAGTGCGCATCAGGATATCGATTTTCATTGTCGATTATTAGGATCAAAAATTTCCCATTACGATGACCCACCGGTTGGAACGGCAATGCCTGCTTTGGCGGCCTATCTGTGTTCCTATGACCATATTAGAGAAGGGACGTATACTTTTTCAGTTGATCGCGGTGAAGCCAAAAACAGGCGCAGTGTCTTGTCTCTGGAAATGGATAAAAAAGTAGACCAGTTGATGACTCTCCGGTTAGGCGGTGAGGCTGTGTTAGTTGCTGAGGGCAGTATGAAGGTGCCCGACCTGTAAGACCTCAAACATTTATTAGTAGTTTTATCGGTCGATAGAGGGGCGTTTATCACCTCTGTTGCTAGATTCGGCTTGAATTTTTAACGCATTTTTAAATATCAATCTTTGGGATTACCATGAGTCATTTTCTGGATCGTTTGCAATTTTTTAAGAAAAAACAAGAGAGCTTTTCTGATAATCATGGTGAAGTGTCTAATGAAGACCGGTCATGGGAGCAATCCTACCGTCAGCGTTGGCAACATGACAAGATTGTTCGTTCAACGCATGGGGTTAATTGTACCGGCTCATGCAGTTGGAAAATATATGTTAAAAATGGGTTGGTGACCTGGGAAACGCAGCAGACTGATTACCCTGAAACCCGGCCTGACCTGCCTAATCATGAACCACGAGGGTGTCCGCGCGGAGCGAGTTATTCGTGGTATCTGTACAGTGCTAATCGATTGCGGTATCCGTTGATACGTAAGCGTTTATTGAAATTATGGCGTGCAGCACGGGCAGAAATGGAACCAGTTGAGGCATGGCACTCTATTGTTTCATCCCCGGAGAAAACAGCCTCGTATAAATCCAAACGCGGTATGGGGGGCTTTGTTCGTGCACCCTGGGATGAGATGAATGAAATCATTGCTGCAGCGAATGTTTATACAGCTAAAGAATATGGACCGGATCGCGTGGTCGGATTTTCGCCGATTCCTGCTATGTCCATGGCTTCTTATGCGGCAGGGACACGTTACCTGTCTCTGATCGGTGGGACCTGTTTAAGTTTTTATGACTGGTATTGTGATTTGCCACCGAGTTCACCGCAGGTTTGGGGTGAGCAAACCGATGTGCCAGAGTCTGCAGATTGGTATAACTCGAATTTTTTACTGTTGTGGGGGTCGAACGTTCCTCAGACCCGAACGCCAGATGCGCATTTCTACAGCGAAGCGCGTTATAAAGGGGTTAAAAGCGTTGTTATTACTCCTGATTTTTCTGAGGCATCAAAATTTGCTGATATCTGGTTGGCACCTAAGCAAGGAACCGATGCGGCGCTAGCGATGGCGTTTGGGCACGTTATTCTGAAGAAATATCATATTGATAACCCCAGTGATTATTTCATTGATTATGTGCGCCAATATACCGATATGCCGATGTTGGTTTGTCTGGAAGATTATCAGGACGGCCACCTTAAAGCAGGACGTTTCTTGCGTGCGGCAGATATAGATGGTGCTTTGGGTCAGGAAAATAACCCGGAATGGAAAACAATGGCTTATAGCGGCGATAGCTTAGTGGCACCGAATGGGTCAATTGGTTTTCGCTGGGGCGAAAAAGGGCGCTGGAATTTAGAAGAAAAAGAAGGCGAGAAAAATAGCAAAACAGATTTGTTGTTAACCTTGATTGATAAGAAAGATGCAGTGGCGTCCGTTGCTTTTCCTTATTTTGGCGCCATAGCGCATGAGCATTTTAATAATACCGACCATGGCGAAGTACTTTATCGTAATGTACCTGTGCGTAAGTTTAAAACGGCCGAGGGTCAGGAACTAAGTGTCGCAACAGTCTATGACTTGATGATGGCGCATTACAGCATTGATCGCGGCTTAGGTGGAGATAATGTTGCGACATCTTTTCTCGATGATGTGCCTTATACGCCAGGATGGCAACAGCAGATTACCGGGGTTAAACCACAGGATGTAATTACTGTGGCCGAGCAATTTGCTGAAAATGCTCACAAGACACAAGGCAAATCGATGGTCATTGTCGGAGCCGGTTTAAATCACTGGTACCATCAGGATATGAACTATCGTAGTTTGATTAATATGCTGATGATGTGTGGTTGTGTTGGGCAGTCAGGGGGCGGTTGGGCGCACTACGTGGGTCAGGAAAAATTACGTCCGCAAACCGGTTGGCAGCCGTTGGCTTTTGCATTGGATTGGCAGCGTCCGCCGCGGCAAATGAATGGGACTTCTTTTTTCTATAGCCACAGTGATCAATGGCGTTATGAAAAAGTTGAATTGAATGAGATTCTATCGCCCTTAGCGGACCAGAAAAAATATACTGGCAGTGTTATTGATTATAACGTTCGTGCTGAACGCATGGGTTGGTTACCTTCCGCGCCGCAATTAGCGACTAATCCATTGGGATTAGTTAAGGCGGCACAAAAAGCAGGTCAGGATCCGGTTGATTTTACCGTTAAACAGTTAGAATCCGGTGCGTTAAAGATGGCTTGTGAGGATCCGGATGATCCGCAGAATTTTCCTCGAAATATGTTTATATGGCGCTCAAATCTATTAGGCTCCAGCGGTAAAGGGCATGAATATCTGCTGAAACATTTATTGGGGACCCGCCATGGATTGTTGGGTAAAGATCTCGGTGAAGAAGGCGGTTTAAAGCCTGAAGAAGTGGTTTGGCATGAACAAGAGCAGACCGGTAAATTAGACTTATTGGTCACGCTTGATTTTCGAATGTCAACAACCTGTTTGTATTCTGATATTGTTTTGCCAACAGCGACTTGGTATGAAAAAGATGATATGAATACCTCGGATATGCACCCCTTTATTCATCCGTTATCAGCGGCTGTTGATCCGGCTTGGGAGGCACGTAGTGACTGGGATATTTATAAAGGTATTGCCAAGAAATTTTCTGAGGTTTGTGTCGGTCACTTAGGCGTAGAAAAAGATGTCGTGACCGTGCCAACCATGCACGATACCCCGGGTGAACTCGGGCAGCCGTTAGGGGTGACCGAATGGGCGAAAGGAGAATGCGCAGCGATACCGGGTAAGACCATGCCAAATATTACTGTTGTCGAACGGGATTACCCTAATACCTATAAACGTTTTACCGCCTTAGGACCATTAATGGCGAAGTTGGGTAATGGCGGCAAAGGTATTCATTGGAATACTGAATCGGAAGTGGAATTGTTGGGTAAACTCAATCATAAAATATTGGATGAAGGGGTCTCTAAAGGCATGCCGGCGATTGAGACAGCGATTAATGCCTGTGAAGTTATTTTAACACTCGCGCCTGAAACCAATGGTCAAGTTGCCGTTAAAGCCTGGGAAGCGTTAGGGGAAAAAACCGGGCGGGATCATACCCATCTGGCAAAATCAAAAGAAGATGAGAAAATTCGTTTCCGCGATATTAAGGCGCAACCACGAAAAATTATTTCATCGCCCATATGGAGCGGGTTAGAAGACGAGCATGTGAGCTATAACGCAGGATATACCAATGTTCATGAGTTAATTCCTTGGCGTACGATAACGGGTCGCCAACAATTTTATCAAGATCATGAGTGGATGATTGCTTTTGGTGAGGGTTTTTCAACCTACAGGCCGCCCATTGATACTAAAACGGTACGGCCCTTAATGAATAAAAAACCCAATGGCCATCCTGAGATTGCATTGAACTGGATTACCCCGCATCAGAAATGGGGGATACACAGTACTTATACCGATAACTTGTTGATGCTGACCTTGTCACGGGGCGGACCGATTATCTGGATGAGTGAGATTGATGCCAAGAAAGTGGGGCTTGAAGATAATGACTGGGTTGAGGCCTTTAATGTTAACGGCGCATTGACCGCCCGTGTCGTGGTGAGTCAGCGTGTTAATGAGGGCATGACCATGATGTATCACGCGCAAGAGCGAACCGTTAATGTTCCGGGTTCAGAAACAACAGGGACTCGGGGGGGGATGCATAATTCAGTGACCCGGACCGTCTTAAAACCGACGCATATGATTGGCTCGTACGCACAGCAATCTTATGGCTTTAATTATTATGGGACCGTTGGTTCAAACCGCGATGAATTTGTCATCGTGCGTAAAATGAATGATGTGGATTGGCTTGATGAAGAGCCTATTGAAGGTGCCAATCAAGAGAAAGAGGTTGCTCAATGAAAATTCGTGCACAGATAGGGAAAGTTCTGAATTTAGATAAATGTATTGGTTGTCATACCTGTTCAGTGACCTGTAAAAACGTTTGGACGTCTCGAGAAGGAATGGAATATGCTTGGTTTAATAATGTAGAAACAAAGCCGGGTATTGGTTATCCCAAGGAATGGGAAAATCAGAGCGTTTGGAACGGGGGCTGGGCCCGTAAAAAGAGTGGTGATATTGAACCTAAGATCGGGGGAAAATGGCGTATTCTAGCGAACATCTTTGGTAACCCTGATTTGCCAGAGATTGATGATTATTATGAGCCCTTTGATTTTGATTATCAGCATCTACATAATGCGCCAGAAAGTAAGCATCAGCCCACAGCAAGGCCCCGGTCGTTAATAACCGGTAAGCGGATGCAAAAAGTGGAATGGGGACCTAATTGGGAAGAAATTCTGGGTACGGAATTTGAGAAACGTAGTAAGGATATTAACTTTGAAAATATCCAGAAAGAAATCTACGGTGAGTTTGAAAACACCTTCATGATGTATTTGCCGCGTTTGTGTGAGCATTGTCTTAATCCGACCTGTGTGGCGAGTTGTCCCTCGGGCGCCATTTATAAGCGTGAAGAAGACGGCATTGTATTAATTGATCAGGACAAATGTCGTGGTTGGCGGATGTGTATTTCTGGATGTCCTTATAAGAAAATATATTTCAATTGGAAGTCCGGTAAATCTGAGAAATGTATTTTTTGTTATCCTCGTATTGAAATGGGTGAACCGACAGTTTGTTCAGAAACGTGTGTGGGCAGAATCCGTTACTTGGGTGTTATTTTGTATGATGCCGATCGTATTAAAGAAGCGGCAAGTACCGAGTCGGAACTGGATTTATATGAGCAGCAATTGGAACTCTTTTTAGATCCGAATGATCCTGCTGTGATTGAGCAAGCACGTAAAGACGGCATACCGGAGAATTGGTTAGAGGCTGCAAAAGCGTCACCTGTTTACAAAATGGCAATGGATTGGAAAATTGCTTTTCCGTTACACCCAGAGTATAGAACCCTGCCGATGGTTTGGTATATCCCGCCCTTGAGCCCGATACAATCCGCTGCAGACAGTGGGAAGGTGGGGGTAAACGGCATTATTCCGGATGTCGATTCGTTGCGAATTCCGGTTAAGTATCTGGCGAATATGTTAACGGCGGGTGATGAAGCACCGGTGACTTTAGCATTGAAAAGGATGTTGGCCATGCGGGCTTACAAGCGCGGGCAACAGGTTGACGGTATTAATGACACAACCGTTTTGGATGCCGTTGATTTGACTGAAAAACAGGTGGAAGAGATGTACCGTTATATGGCTATTGCCAATTATGAGGATCGTTTTGTTATTCCAACGGCTCACCGTGAACAGGCGATGGATGCCTTCCCAGAACGCGGCGGTTGTGGGTTTAGTTTTGGTAATGGCTGTAGTAATGGCACCAGTGATCTGAACTTATTTGGCACCAAAAAAACCAATGAGGTTTCAATTGCTAGCGAGACCATTAAAAAATATCAGCCGGGGGTTAGAATTCCACCGGTAACACCTGAAAGTACAGGGAATTAAGACCATGAATACTTTAAAAGTACTTTCAGCCTTAATGTCTTATCCCGAACAGGACTTGTTTGGTTATCGCGATGATATGATCGCAATTCTGGAGCAAGAGCAGTTGTTAGAGCCGTCGCTACACAATCAGTTAATCATTTTTATTAACGACTTGTGTGTTCAGGATCTAATGGATGCGCAGTCAGAATATGTGGAATTATTTGATCGGGGTCGGACACTGTCTTTGTTATTGTTTGAGCATGTGCACGGTGAGTCACGTGATCGGGGTCAAGCCATGGTCGATTTGTTAGCGGTTTATAACGATAACGGTTTCGAGTTAACAGCCAATGAATTGCCGGACCATATTCCTTTGTTTCTTGAATATTTGTCTCAGCGACCGGTTGTAGAAATTAAGCAATGGTTAGGGGAGGTTGAGCATATTGTGGGGGTATTGGCAGTGCGCTTAGAGCAGCGCGAACATCCGTATCAAGTTATCTTTCAGAGTCTGTTGGCTGTGACGGGGGCAACCGTGGATTTGAACAAAATACGCAGTTCTATTGCCGGTGAAGTCCCTGATAACACGCCGGAAGCAATGGATAAGGTTTGGGAGGAAGAAGCGGTGCGTTTTGGCGGCGATGATCCAAAAGGCAGTTGTTCACCTGCAATGCCAAGTGCGAATGAACAGCGGGTGTCGGTAGATTCGATTAAACGAAATAGTCGCCCTAGTTAAGGTCACTCATGGCGATGGTTACCGTGAGCTGGAAAAGAATACATTTGGGAGTTTTTTTATGAATTATATGAATGATTTATTGTTTGGTGTCTATCCTTATCTGGCCGGGACTATTTTTTTGCTGGGAAGTTGGATTCGTTTTGATAAAGATCAATACTCATGGAAAGCGGGTTCAAGTCAGATGTTAAGCAGTAAAGGTTTTCGTAAAGCGAATACCCAGTTTCATGTGGGTATTTTGTTATTGTTTGTGGGTCACTTGTTTGGCTTACTAACCCCTCCATCGGTTTATCATGCTTTCGGTCTGACCACTGAAATAAAACAATTGATTGCCATGGTTATGGGTGGAATATTTGGAATTATTTGTTTTTTAGGAATGACCGCTTTAGTTAAGCGGCGTTTGACAGACCCGCGGGTCAAAGCAACCAGTAATCGTAGTGACGTTTTTATTTTGTTATTGATTTATGTTCAGTTGATTTTGGGGTTGTTGAGTATTTTTGTTTCCGGTGCTCATATGGATGGCCAGCAAATGTTGTTATTAGCCGAATGGGCGCAACAAATTGTTACCTTTCATGGGGGGGCAGCAGAGGCTCTCTT
>MPSY01000200.1 GCA_001901525.1 Methylococcales bacterium OPU3_GD_OMZ
AACCCAGCTTAGTAAGTGATGGAGTCGCCTCCGGTTCATGACCGTGGTTTCATATTGGCTGTACACCTTTCCCTCTCCCATACTAAATTGATTAATGTCACTCGGTAGCTTGTGATTGTAAAATTCACAGGAAGTTCAATTATTAGAGGTCACCTTGTGGTCAAGTGCTATTTGAAATAATTAATGATGCTTAAGGTGAACTATTTAGGTTATCCTCTGTCTTTTATAGCCTGAAAGGGAATTTTATGGAGAGTCAGCAGACTAACCGGCAATTAGATGCGGCTTTGGTTGCTCGGGTGCAGGCGGGTGATAAATCTGCATATGATCCTTTAGTAATTAAATATCAGCACCGAGTGGTCCAGTTAGCTAACCGTTTTGTAAAAGACCCCAGTGAGGCTCAGGATGTTGCTCAGGAGGCCTTTGTCAGGGCTTATCGTGCATTAGAGAAGTTTAAAGGCGATAGTGCTTTTTATACGTGGTTGCATCGGATTGTAATTAATGTGGCGTTGAATCATTTAGTGTCTCGTTCGTATCGAGCCTCTTTGACTAAGGTTGATATTGAGGAGGCAGAACATAGTCCGAATGTCTGGCAACTCCGGTCGATGGAAGGCCCTGAATCGTTATTGATTAATGACGAGATTGTTCAGAACATTCAACGAACAATAGATGAATTGCCTGAGCCCATGCGGGTGGCTATTATGTTGCGGGAGTTTGAAGGCAAGAATTATGAGGACATTGCTAAAGCACTGCATTGCCCTGTAGGAACGGTTCGATCCAGAATTTTTCGAGCGCGAGAAGCAATTGATGCGCGATTACAACTTTTATTAAAGGGGTAGGTTTTTATGAGTGAGCAAATAAATGCGCAGATTTCCGAATTCATTGATGGGGAATTAAGTGAGGAAGCGTCAGCGGCATTTTTAGATATTCTTTCTACTGATAGTAAACACGAAGATACGTTACACCGGTATGTGGCTATCCGAGAAATGCTTCATCCTGAGCATTTATTGCAAGCCGATGTTGATTTGGTCTCTCGTGTTAGAAATGAAATTCAAGACGATCCTGAAGTCAACTCGGATTATCTTTCAGAAGGGGATGTAACTGTGGTTTAGTTAAGAATAATTTGTCTACAAAATTATAAGAAGGGCATTTTTATCTTAGTTGGAGGCTGTTCAAAAATCTATTTCCCCGATTCTGGTAAGTTTTGTTTGTGCTGCGTATTATCGCCGGTATTTAATTAGTCAATTATTATCTTGAACAGCAAACCGCTCCGTTTTACCTCGTGCTCTCATCTGAAAGATCACATAGACCAATCAAGAAGCCATGTGATAAATTGACCTATCAATGCGAGCTAACAAGAGGCGACCAAGATGGGGTTAATGATATGTTCAGATTGCAAGAAAGAGGTTTCTACTAAAGTAGCCTCATGTCCTAACTGCGGTGCGCCCATTACAGGGCTATCAGAAGGGCAAGTACTCAATAGTAAATCAACACTACAATTAACCAGTAATATGCTCAAAATGCATACTGTCTTATCATCCCTTTTGTTTTGGGGTGGAGTTGTAGCAGCCTATAATAACT
>MPSY01000003.1 GCA_001901525.1 Methylococcales bacterium OPU3_GD_OMZ
AAATAAGAGACATAAAGGAAATAGATAAAAGTTGTAAAAAAATAATAAATATATCTTTTAAAAAATATTATTATTGTTATTAGTTAAGAGTAAGTCTGTCTATAAATCGATAAAATTCTTATAAAAGAATCATTTAAGAAGATAAAACCTTGTATTTATCTTCTTTATTACGTGTGGAAATAAAGAGGATAACTTTTTGTTTTAAAGTTATCCACAGTTTAACAAAAGGAAAGAAACAACTTTATTTAATTTGATGAAATTTTGAATTCATTTTATTTTAGAGCTGAAACGATTACGTATTAAGGTGTTGTTGACAGAATTTAAGTAAATGATTTAAAATTAAGGGTTTATTGGTCCATTTCGGATCTTAATTTATCAGGTTATACAAATGAAAAGAACATACCAACCCAGCAAAATTAAAAGAGCACGTACTCATGGTTTTAGATCTCGTATGAGTACGCCCGGTGGGCGAAGAGTGATTAATGCACGTAGAGCGAAAGGACGTGCTAGTTTAACCGTGTAATTGGTTATACAGAAGTTTGATTTTCCCTCGCGGGTAAGATTAAAAAAGCCAAATCAATTTAAATATGTATTTGATTTACCAGTAAGGTCAACAGATAGATATTTTACGGTGTTAGCAAGGAAAAATAAGTTAAATTTTTCGCGATTAGGATTGGCAATAGCAAAGAAAAATGTAAAAAAATCTACAGATAGAAATAAAATTAAGCGAATGATTCGTGAAAATTTTAGAAAAGAACAGCATTTTTTAGGTGCAATTGATTTCGTTGTACTGACTAGATACCAAACAAGTGAGGCAACCATGAAAAAACTGGAAGTTTCACTTGAAAAGCATTGGCAAAATTTAAAAATTAAATGCAGTTCTTCTTAATTCAGTTAATTAGATTTTATAAGTATTTTATTAGTCCTTTGTTGGGTAATAATTGTCGTTTTTATCCGAGTTGTTCAAGTTATGCACTAGAAGCACTTGAACAACATGGAGTGATAATAGGCCTATTTTTAATAATAAAAAGAATAGTGAAATGTCAACCTTTTCATAAGGGTGGTATTGATCATGTTCCCAAAAAATTCGGTAGAAAGAATGCAAAATATTAGGTTTTTATTAATACTGTTATTAGGGCTAATCAGTGTCATGCTCTATGAAAATTGGCAAACGGATTATGTTTTAAATCCAGCAGTTGAGGCAGCTAAACAAGCAAAATTATTAGAAGAAAATGGTGGGGTTCCGGTTTCTACAGATATGGGTGGTAATGCACTGTCTGCAGTATCAGATCGAATTATTACTGTAACAACGGATGTTTACCGACTAGAAATCGATACACATGGAGGAACTTTACAGAATTTAGATCTGTTGACTTATCCTAAACATAGCGCCCAAGAAGATGATGGATGGGGTCGTTTATTAAAAGAAAATTTTGATATTAGTTGGTTACCGGAAACAGAAAAACATTCTGCCGATGAAGTTATTCGTTTATTGGACAGTAGTAATAAAAAATTATTTTTAGCCCAAAGTGGATTAATGGGTAGTAACAGTACTGCTCCTAATCATCATGCCTTACTGACGACATCTGAAAATACTTATACGCTATCAGATACTGAAGATACATTGAAAGTACCTTTAACCTGGACCGATGATAATGGGATAGAAGTTACTAAAACATTTATCTTTACCCGCGGTAGTTTCGTTATCAGTTTAGAACAAGAAATTATTAACAATTCTAATAAAACATGGCAAGGGCGACAATATAGTCAGTTACTTAGAAAACCACTGGAAGAAGATGGAAATAATAAGAATTTTATTCGGACTTATGAAGGTCCTGTTCTTTATTCCACGGAAGAAAAATATGAAAAAATCGATTATGATGACCTGAACTCAAGTGACCTCAGTCGTAAAAATATCGGTGGTTGGTCAGCAATGATCCAGCATTATTTTGCAACCGCCTGGGTTCCTCCGGCCACAGAAGAAAATCATTTTTACACAAAAAAACTGGAAGATTTACGGTATGTAATTGGTTCGTATTCAGAATTAGTAACGGTTGAGTCTTTAGAACAAACGACATTAGTTTCTAAATTATTTGTTGGTCCTAAATTACAACCGGTAATGGAGCAAGTTTCAGAAGGATTAGAACTAACCGTTGATTATGGTTTCTTAACATTTTTAGGTAAACCTATATTTTGGTTACTGATCCATATTCAGGAATATGTTATTAATTGGGGTCTTGCAATTTTAGGGGTTACCCTTTGTATTAAGGCTGTGTTTTTTCGGTTGTCAAAATCAAGCTATACTTCAATGGCTCGAATGAGAAAAGTACAACCAAAATTGACCCAATTAAAAGAATCATGTGGGGATGATAAGCAACGTTTTAATACAGAAATGATGGCGTTGTATAAGCGAGAGAAAGTAAATCCGCTTGGGGGTTGTTTTCCGATTTTAATACAAATTCCTGTATTTATTTCATTGTATTGGGTTTTAATTGAGACGGTTGAAATTAGACAAGCGCCTTTTGCGGGTTGGTTAATAGATTTATCGGTTCAAGATCCATATTATTTATTACCGGTATTGATGGGTATAACAATGAAGTTACAACAATTGTTAAATGCTCCACCTATTGATCCAATACAAGCCAAAATAATGAAAATGTTCCCTTATATTTTCACTGTATTTTTTCTGTTTTTTCCATCAGGCTTGGTTCTATATTGGGTTTGTAATAATACGTTATCATTTTTACAACAATGGTATATCACCCGTCAGCTTGAGAAAAACGACCCTGATTACGTTGCCTAAAAAACGTAACGACTCATTTGTTTGAAGATACGATAGCTGCAATTGCAACCCCTTTTGGTAAAGGAGGGGTTGCAATTATCAGAATATCTGGTCCTCAAAGTTCTGATATTGCTCAACAATTAAGTTCAAGAAAACCGCAGAATCGTAAGGCTTTATTTACGTCATTTTATGATGCCAGTAATCATATTATAGATTCTGGTATTTGTATCTATTTTAAAGGACCTAACTCTTATACCGGGGAAGACATTGTAGAAGTACAAGGGCATGGCGGTATTGTGGTTATTAATATGCTTTTAAAACGTATTATTGCTTTAGGTGCACGAATTGCAAAGCCTGGTGAATTTACTGAACGCGCTTTTTTAAATAATAAGCTGGATTTAACACAAGCAGAAGCCGTAGCAGATATTATTGAAAGTACAACCGAACATTCAGTGCGATCAGCACAGCGATCACTCCAAGGAACTTTTTCTAAATTAATACATGAACTTATTGGTGAACTCACTGAACTAAGAATCTATGTTGAAGCCGCGATAGATTTTGTGGATGAAGAAATTGATTTTTTAAATGAAGGGGGAATAGAACAACGTATTAAGCTTTTAAGTGAAAAACTAACATTAATTTTAAGTAATGCAAAAACAGGCCAGTTATTGCGTGATGGTATTTCTGTTGTTTTGGTTGGTAAACCAAATGCCGGTAAATCGAGTTTATTAAATTGTCTTACGGGTGAAGAGACGGCTATTGTTACTGATGTTGCAGGAACAACACGTGATGTTTTAAAAGAATATATTCAGTTAGATGGTTTACCACTACACATTATTGATACCGCGGGAATTCATGACAGTAATAATTTAATTGAACAAGAAGGTATACGCAGAGCCCATAAAGAAATTCAATACGCTGATAAAGTTCTTATCATTCATGATGTGAGAGACCAACACGGGATTAATGAATTTATAAGCCAATTAGATAGTGATAATGATAAACGCGTTATTATTTTTAATAAAATTGATTTAATAAATCAACCAGCCAAGGTTGTTTATTCGAAAGATGGAGACCAGATATTTCTTTCAATAAAAACAGGAGAGGGTTTTGATTTACTCACAGATTATTTAAAGAAGAGTGTGGGCTATGATGAAAATCAAGAAGCTGTTTTTATTGCTCGTCAACGACATGTGAATGCCCTTTCAGAGGCATTAATAGCGATAAATAATGGCTTAATTCAATTGCAACAAAATCAAGCCGGCGAAATAGTTGCTGAAGAATTAAGGCTTGCACAAAATCATTTAGGTGAAATTACCGGTAAAATTTCATCAGATGATTTATTGGGAAAAATATTTTCTAATTTTTGTATTGGTAAATAAACGTTTAAAGTTGTTACCAATGTACACCCACTATTAAGAACATAACAACCGTTGTAAGACTTATAAAAATTTGTAATAACTCATCGGTTTTCGATAGTTTGTCGTCACGCATTAAGTCATTGATACGGTTGTTTATTTGATCTTGCATATGAATTTTTGTAATCATAATAATGTCCTTTTGTTTTAATGAATATAGCTACGCATTTGGCCGACTAAAATGCCTTGAATTTGTACATTATTAGGGTCAAAGTGCATGGGTTGCATGGATTTATTGGCTGGGATAAGTATGGTTTTACTAGGTGTTTGTTCAATAATTTTAAGCGTCACTTCATCATTATTTATTAACGCGACGATGACATCACCGTTTTTAGCATAATTTCTTTTTTCTATAATGACCCAGTCATTATTAAAAATACCTAAATCAATCATAGAGTCCCCAGTTACTTGCAGTACATAACAATCATTTTCAGTTTTTAATTGTGTTGGGATCATAATTTTTGAATAATCTGCAATGGCTTCAAGAGGCTGGCCAGCAGCTATTTTTCCTAAATAAGGAATAGTATTATTTTTTGAATTTTCAATGATTGGCGTATTTTCTGAAGTGGTGAGCCTGATTCCCCGTTGTTTTCGATTAGAAGGTTCGACTAGCTTTGCATCGACTAAATGTTGTATATGTTTATGAAGTGAACCACGAGACCTCAATCCTAATGCGGAGCAAATTTCATCTAAAGTCGGTGGGTTATCACTGTTTTGATAATGTTTAACCAGAAATTGATAGATTTCTTGTTGTTTGCGGGTTAGTGGTTGATAGTCAGACATTTTATGTTCTCTGTTCGTTTTCTTATAGCATATAATAAGAACAAATAGAGAACAAGGTTTATTTTGTTATTTCTGTTTTAACGGTAAAACATCGGGAGAATAATAAGCCGATCTCAAATAATAGCCAGATGGGTATTGCTAATAATGTTTGTGAGATTGCATCGGGGGGGGTCAAGAACATTCCGACAACAAATGCCCCAACAATGACATAAGGCCTTTTTTCTGAAAGACTTTGGGGTGTACTGACACCGGTCCACACTAATACAATTGTAAAAATAGGGACTTCGAAAGCAATGCCAAAAGCAAAAAATAAAGTAAGCACAAAATCTAAGTATTTTGATATATCTGTCATCACTTCTACCCCGGCCGGGGCAGCCATGGTCAGAAACTCAAAAACGAGAGGGAATACCACAAAATAGGCAAAAGTAACGCCGGAGTAAAATAATAATGAACTAAATATTAATAATGGCAAGATCAGTCGACGTTCATGACGGTACAGGCCCGGCGCTATAAATGCCCAAAATTGATAAAAGATAATCGGCATTGAAATAAAAATGGCAACAATTAGCGCTAATTTAAAAGGGGTAAGAAAAGGAGAGGCAACATCAATGGCTATCATTGATGTTGTTGCAGGTAGAAACCGAATTAATGGTTCAGCTATTAAGTTGTATATTTGATTTGCGTAAAAAGAAAGACCAATAAAAATAATTAAAACACTCATAACAATACGTAAAAGACGATTACGTAATTCAATAAGATGACCTATAAGCGGTTGTTCAGAGCCACTAGATTCAGGGCTTTGGGAATTCATTTATGCGTGGGTGTGTTTTTTGAGCCAGTATCGTTTATGTTTTTTTCAGGTGTGTCTAGTGGGATTAATTCATTCAATTCGGATAACTCATTTTGTTTGTTTAGGAATTGCTGGATTTCTTCTTGATGTAATTCTTCTTTTATTTCTTCTTTAACCTGTGTGCTTAGTTGATTTATTTTCCCTAGCCAAAAACCAATAATACGTGCAACCTTAGGTAATTGTTGTGGGCCAATAACAAGAAGACTTATTAATCCAACCAAACAGAGTTCCCAAAAGCCGATATCAAACATAATAAAAGAAATTAATGTTTTTCTTTATCCAAATTTACGTTGGATGATTTCACTTCAGGCTCAATATTATGATCCTCACTCTCTGATTGGGGTTTTTCATCTTCTTCACCTTCTTTAACAGCAGAACGAAAACTTTTAATAGAACCTCCTAAATCCGACCCTAATGAGCGTAGCCGCTTGGTTCCAAAGAGTAAAATAACGATCACTAAAATAATTAATAATTGCCAAATACTTATACCCATAATTCTTTCCTTTCGTAAATCAAGTTAAATTAATTAGAGAATTTATTTATTATCTTGTCGTTGTGCTTTTTCTGTTAAACCAGATACGCCAAATCGACGATCTAATTCATCGATGACTTGTTGTGGATTAAGTCCCTGGTCGGCTAAAAGAACCATGCAGTGAAACCAAAGGTCGGCGGTTTCATAGATAATTTGTTCTTTGTTGCCCCCTTTTGCAGCGATAATGGTTTCAGCTGATTCTTCACCTATTTTTTTTAAAATGGTGTCTAAGCCTTTATGGTATAGACTGGCAACGTAGGATTTATCGGCTGATTCATTTTTTCGTTGCTCCAGAATATCAGCTAATTTTAATAAGGTATCACTCATTTTTTTTATAGATAAGATTAGGGTCTTTTAATATGGGTTCAAAAGGTAACCATTGTAAATTTTTGAGGTGGCGGTAAAAACAACTTTCTCTACCGGTATGACAAGCAATGCCGCCCTCTTGTTGTATTTTTAATAAAATAACATCTTCATCACAGTCAAAGAGGATATCAATAATTTTTTGACGATGACCGGATTCTTCGCCTTTATGCCATAGTCTCTGGCGTGATCGAGACCAATACACCGCATAGCCCGTAGTGGCGCTAAGGTTTAAAGCGTCACGGTTCATCCAAGCAAACATCATAACTTTACTGGTTTCTGCTTGTTGGGCGATCACAGGAACAAGCCCATCATTGGACCAGTTTATTTCATCGAGCCAATTGGGTGTGTTCGTCATAAGCGTACGACAATGTTATTATCAGCCATACATTGTTTGGCTTGTTGAATTGAGTAGTCACCGAAATGAAAAATACTCGCCGCTAAAACAGCATCCGCTTTACCTTCAGTCACACCTTTTACTAAATGATCAAGATTGCCAACACCGCCTGAAGCAATGACCGGTACAGAAACGGCATCACTGATAGCACGCGTAAGTGGTAAGTCAAAACCTTCTCGGGTACCGTCACGATCCATACTGGTTAATAGAATCTCACCGGCACCCAAATCAACCATTTTTTGTGCCCATAAAATAGCATCAAGGCCGGTTGGTTTTCGACCACCGTGGGTGAATATTTCCCAACGCTCTGGCTCATGCGGTTGGCTTACTTTTTTAGCATCTATGGCAACGACTATACATTGAGAACCGAAACGTAGGGCAGCCTCACAGACAAATTCAGGCGTAAAAACAGCCGCTGTATTAATGCCGACTTTGTCAGCACCGGCATTTAACATACGGCTAATATCTTCGAGAGTTCTAATACCACCACCCACAGTTAAGGGAATGAATACGGAATTGGCAACTTGTTCAACTACATGAACCATAGTCGCTCGATTATCTGAGCTGGCGGTAATATCAAGAAAGGTGATTTCATCGGCGCCTTCACGGTCATAGCGTTTGGCGATTTCCACTGGATCACCGGCATCTCGAATATTAATAAAATTGACGCCTTTAACGACGCGACCATTATCAACATCAAGACAGGGAATGATCCGTTTAGCGAGACTCATAACATCGCTTTAAAAGAACGTGCTAATTTAGCGCCTTCAGCAAAATCAAGACTTCCTTCATAAATTGCACGGCCGGTAATTGCCCCGCACACACCGTCATTAACAATAGTACCTAAGGCTTTAATATCATCTAAATTAGTGATGCCACCCGAAGCAATAACAGGAATTGTTATTGCTTGTGCTAATTTGGCGGTAGCTTCTATATTAACGCCATTCATCATTCCATCACGTGAAATATCGGTGTAAATAATAGCTTCAACACCATCGGTTTCAAATCGTTGTGCCATATCAATAACATCATGATTGGAAAGTTTAGACCAACCATCAATAGCCACTTTGCCATCTTTAGCATCTAAACCAATAATGATATGACCGGGAAATTCGATAGCAATGTCATTGACAAAATGAGGGGCGCTGACTGCTTTCGTACCAATGATGACATAATCTACGCCGGCATTTAAATACGATTGTATAGTATCTTCATCACGAATACCGCCGCCGACCTGAACAGGAATATCAGGGAAAGCGTTAGTAATTGCTTGAATAACGGGTGCATTTTTCGGTTTACCAGCAAAAGCACCGTCTAAGTCAACTAGGTGTATACGTTCAGCACCGGCATTAACCCATTTTTCAGCAACTGCGACAGGATCTTCTGAGAAGACGGTATCATCTTCCATTCGGCCTTGGCGGAGACGAACACATTTACCATCTTTTAGATCTATAGCGGGAATTAACAACATAGAATAAGCCTTAATTATTTAATCGAATGAAAAGTCCTAATGGATTTAATTGGTTCCGTCCCAATGTAAAAAATTTTGTAACAGTTGTATACCCACCGATTGACTTTTTTCTGGGTGAAACTGTACAGCAAAGATATTATTGTGTTTTAAAGCGCAACTGAAAGGTTCAGGATAACACGTTGTGGCCGTACTAAATTGAGAGTCATCGGGTTTTACATAGTAACTGTGAACAAAATAGAAACGGCTGTGTTGTGGAATATTCTGCCATAAAGGATGGTTGTTTTGTTCCTGAGTAACTTCATTCCACCCCATATGGGGGATTTTTAATTTATAACCTTGCGAGTCAATGATGTCTTTTGAAAAACAACGGACCTGACCTGGAATAATATTTAAACAATCGATACCCTCGTTTTCTTCACTGTTACTGAGTAATGCTTGCATACCTAAACAAATACCAAGAAAAGGTTTGTTTTTTACAGCGTCGTTAATAACTTCTGTAAGTTGTAGTTTTTCTAAAGCCTGAATACAGTCACGAATACCTCCTACCCCAGGAAATACGACCCGATCAGCAGCTAAAATGGTATCGGCATCTGATGTTAAAAAAACATTAACTTCAGGTTCAGCATATTGTAATGCTTTTGAGATGGAATGGAGGTTGCCCATTCCATAATCAATTACAGCAACGGAAGGCATAGTTTTATCTATTAGTTAATTAAAGTAGCCCTTTGGTCGAAGGTGTGACGCCTTGCATTCTTGGGTCATCAGTAACCGCCATGCGAATTGCTTTACCAAAGGCTTTAAAGATCGTTTCGGCAATATGATGAGAGTTGTCACCGCGCAAATTGTCGATATGTAACGAAATATTAGCGTGATTAACAAAGCCTTGGAAAAATTCTTTAAATAAGTCGGTATCAAAATTCCCGATAGTGCGCCTTGGGTATTCGGCGTGGTAAATAAGGCTGGGTCGGCCTGAAAAATCGATAACTACACGAGACAATGCTTCATCAAGTGGAACGTAGCTATGCCCATAACGGGTAATTCCTTTTTTATCGCCCAGCGCTTTGTTGAACGCTTGCCCTAAAGTAATGCCAATATCTTCTACCGTATGATGGGCATCGATATGTAGGTCTCCTTTAGCAATGAGAGCAATATCTATTAGACCATGTCGACTAATTTGCTCTAACATATGTTCCAGAAAAGGCACCCCAGTAGTCGCGCTAAATTGACCGCTGCCGTCTACGTTAATGGTCGTTTTTATTTGTGTTTCGAGCGTATTCCGCTCAACTTCAGCAATACGTTGATTCATTACAAGCCTGGTTAGGTTTTAATTTGGTCATTTTACTATAATTAAGTTAAATCACGTAAAACTAAAACAATTCAATTTGTTAGATTTGTTATTAAATAAACCCTTATTTTAATTAACAAAGGTTTATTTAAAGGATAAGGAATTGCCTTCATTATTTTAAGGTAATTAAAATAGAGTAGCTCAATGCGTTAAGCTAACTTATGTTGTGAGCCCTTCTTATCTATTTATTTTGCGCGTTTGCGGTCAATTTCTTTTAATAAAATTTTACGCAAACGAATAGAGACAGGGGTCACTTCAACTAATTCATCATCACTAATAAATTCTAATGCTTGTTCCAAGGTCATTTTCTGAATGCGTGCGCAAGTTAAGCTTTCATCGGTTCCTGATGCGCGTACATTGGTGAGTGGTTTCGGTTTGGTGGGGTTGACCGTTAAATCACTATTGCGAGAATGGATACCAACGAGCATCCCTTCGTAGATCTCGTCGCCATTAACAACTAATAATTCACCACGAGCTTGTAGCGGGTACAATGAATAATCAACCGCTTTTCCTTTAGCCATTGAAACTAAGACGCCACGGGTGCGTAATCCAACAGCGCCTTCTTTAACTGGGCCGTAATGGTCGAAAACATGGTAGAACAAACCTGAGCCTGAGGTGGCGGTTAAAAACTCAGTTTGAAAACCGAGTAAACCACGAGATGGGACAATGTATTCTAAACGAATACGGCCTTTGCCATCAGGAACCATGTCTTTAAGGTCGCCTTTTCGATCACCTAGTTTTTCCATAATAGTGCCCTGGTGATTTTCTTCAACCTCGATGGTGACATATTCAAAGGGTTCAGATTTGATCCCATCAATTTCTTTGATAATAACTTCTGGGCGAGACACACCCATTTCAAATCCTTCGCGCCGCATATTTTCAATCAATACGGAGAGGTGTAATTCGCCACGGCCGGAGACTTTAAATTTGTCTGGGTCATCTGTTCCTTCAACACGTAAAGCAACGTTGTGTTGTAATTCTTTATCTAACCGGTCACGAATTTGGCGCGTGGTTATGAATTTACCCTCTTTGCCGGCAAAAGGAGAGTTGTTGACTTGAAAGGTCATGCTGACCGTAGGCTCATCAATAGATAATGCCGGTAAAGCTTCTACATTTTCAGGGTCGCATAGTGTTTCTGATATTTGTAATTTTTCAATACCACAAAAAGCAACAATATCACCGGCTTGTGCAGAATCAATTTCAATACGGTCAAGCCCGTGGAAGCCATAAATTTTTAACATGCGACCATTACGCGTTTTACCATCACTCGATATAAGCGTGAGTGGCATATTACGTTTTACGATGCCTTTTTGAATGCGTCCAATACCAATAACACCCACATAAGAATTATAGTCCAAACTGATCACTTGCATCTGAAAGGGTGCGGTTATATCAACATCAGGTGGGTTGACTTTGTCGACAATAGTTTCAAATAAGGGCGTCATGTCACCGTCTCGAACATCATCTTCTAAACTGGCATAACCATTTAATGCCGAGGCATAAATAACAGGAAAATCTAATTGCTCATCAGTACCGCCTAAGTTGTCAAAGAGATCAAAGGTTTGATCAAGAACCCAATCAGGGCGTGCACCAGGGCGGTCAATTTTGTTAATTACCACAATAGGTTTGAGTCCAAGTGCAAAAGCTTTTTGCGTTACAAAGCGGGTTTGAGGCATGGGGCCGTCAACGGCATCAACTAACAGTAAAACAGAATCAACCATAGAGAGTACACGTTCGACCTCGCCACCAAAATCAGCATGACCGGGTGTGTCTACAATGTTGATATGGTAGTCATTCCAAGTTAGTGCTGTATTTTTTGCCAGAATGGTAATGCCGCGTTCTTTTTCAAGATCATTGGAGTCCATCATGCGTTCATCGATGCGTTCATGGCTGGCAAAAGTACCGGATTGTTGAAGGAGTTTGTCAACCAGTGTGGTTTTGCCATGATCAACATGAGCGATAATGGCAATATTTCTAATTTTTTCTATCACGTCTTATAAACCTAAATTTTTTGGGTAAATGAATGGTAAGAGATTTATGTCTGTTCCCAAGGTAGATTGTGGTAACGCCATCCACCTAAGGTACCTCGGTGTTTTTGTGCATCTAAGTCACCCTCAAAACCTTCGTTAATGTTAATTAAGTTCTGGTACCCTTTTTCTGCAAGGGCATTGGCGGCTGCCAATGAACGAGCGCCACTTCGACAAAGTAATAAGACCGGAGTATTGGTATTATCAAGATATTGTTGGACGGTAGAAATAAAGTGTGGGTTTATTTGCCAGTCAGGCGCTTCTTTCCATGGAATATGAATAGCGTTAATCGGGTGACCAATAAAAGAAAATTCAACTTTGGTGCGTACGTCAATGAGAATGGCTTCTGGGTTGCTTTGTATGAAGTCCCAGGCTTCTAATGGGTTTTTATTTATAATCATGATCGTGGCCTCTGGCCTATAAAAAGAGCTTGGTTTCTAATACCTTGGGAAATACTGCCGAGCTTCCCGTTTTCGCGGTAATAGACCACGCTTAAGCTATTAAATAAATTCAGTAATTCATTTTTAGCTAATAAGAAGTCAGGATTGCTAGGACCTTGTAATGTTGTTTTTTCTTGGGTGAATGTTTGATAAAACACTAAGCCACCCGGTTTAAGGCTATTGCTTATATTTGCACAGAGGCTACGATCCAAAAATTTACTCACAACAATGACATCATAAGAAGTCGGCTTTAAACTGGCTTGTTCAATCTGTAGCACTTCAGGGGCAAGGGGTAATTTTTTACCGCTGGCAAATTCCTTTAGTTTTTTAATTGCAATATCTGAGCTGTCCCAAGCAGCGGTTGTTAAGCCATGACTAGCTAAAAAAATAGCATTAGCACCTATTCCACACGCTAAATCCAAAGCATTGCCTGATTGGGGCAATAAATAGGCATTTTCAGTTAAGACTTCAGCAACAGGGTATTGTACATGATCTGCATGAAGATAGCGTAGGTCCCATTTGTTTTTATCAGATTTAATCATTATTTTTGCGTTTAGTTTCATTGAGCGGGGTTAACCAGTCCTGTAAAAAAGTTAAGAAATCACTGACTTTGGCAGATAAATATTTACGATGAGGATAAACCGCGTTAACTTGCAGTGGTGGCAGTGAATAATTGGTCAGAATCGCTTGAAGGTGACCCTTATTAATATCTTCATTGACCATGTAACTGGGAAGCATAACGATACCGGTACCTTGAATAGAGGCAATGCGAATAGGGTCGGCAATATTGGCCTGAAAACTTCCAGATACTTTTAAAGAGGTTTTAGTGTGGCCTTGATGGAATTTCCATTGGTCGTAGGGTGGCATAGCTAAGTTGATTAGGCAATTGTGTTGTTTAAGGTCTTGGGGTTCTTGAGGGGTTCCTCTCTTTTCAAAATAGCGGGGTGCACCGCACACGACAAGTTCATAACTTGCAAGTTTACGGGCAATAAAACTGCTGTTTTCGAGTGCCCCAAGAAGAATGGCGATATCAATGCCATCATCAATTAAGTTACTGGGGTTACTTTGTAAAATAAGATCAATATTTAATTTCGGGTGTAGTTCAATAAATTCAGATAATGCCGGGGTTATATATGAGGTTCCGAAAACAGTGGGTGCGCTTAGGCGAAGTGTGCCTTGTGGCTCTGTGTGCATATGGGTAACAGAGGCCTCCATTTCATTGACATCTGATAACACCTGTTGGCAGCGATCAAGGTATGCTGAGCCTATTTCAGTTAAGCTTAATTGCCGGGTTGTTCTGTTAAATAAACGAACACCGAGTTTTTTTTCTAAATGCATGATGTGTTTGGTCGTCATGGCTCTGGAAATAGACAGATCCCGGGCGCCCCCGACAAAGCTTCCGTTGTGGGCCACACGGACAAAAACAGTCATGCTGGTTAGTTTGTCCATCCAATAGTTTCCTTTTAAGAAATAATTAATTAATAAATTGGTTAATTGTTATTTATTTAAAGCATTGTATAATGACCCACATCAACACTGCAAGCTCGCTAAACAATTGGTTTGTAGGGGTTTTTTAATTTAATGATTTTATAGAGGATTTATCGTGTCTGACTTAAGAAAAGATGTTTTAATCGCCGCTGTGTTTGTTTTAGGGCTTTGTAGTTTTATTTCCGGTCAGTACGTTTTTTCGGTGTTTTCGTTTATCAGTAGTAGTTTAATGATGCTGTTGGTACGAAGAAAGGTTGTTTAAGCATTGGTAATTACCCTCCAAAAAACTGATTACTGATGTATTTTTGACCCTATTACTGATTCCAGTAATAGGGTTTTTTTATTGTTATAAGTCAGTTACTGTTTTCCAGAACGGTAAATAAGCATGTTAGGGGGCGGCAAACTGAATGTCTTGCTGATTATTTTTAAGTGTTTTTTTGCCAATACCTTTGACTCGATTTAACTGATCAAGTGATGAAAAGGAGCCATTTTTTTCACGGTAATTTATGATAGCTTCAGCTTTTTTTAAACCGATACCGTTAAGGGCGTTGGCGATCTCGGTGCTATTGGCTGTATTGATATTGATAGGTGCTGCTGTTACGGTTAATGAAACAAAAAGTAGAAAAATAAAATATTTAAACATATTAAATCTCCTTAAAATTAGAGCATTAAAATACTACGAATAAAACTTTACGTAGCGACAGCTAAAAAATAGTTTGTTCTTGAGTGACTGCAATTTTATTTATAATATTGTGTTGATAAGGCATTGCCTGGTGACTTTATTTTGTTGTCTAATGAGTTTGTTTTCTTCATATTTTAATACAGTAAAGCCATGATTCGACGTATGGGCTCTTTATGGCCATGGAAATCAAAACCATCGGATAGTTCAGAATTAAGCCCGCAGCAAGATTTATTGCCTGAAGATGAGCCGGCTATTGAAGAATTAACAGAAATAGTTCTTAAGCAATTACTACAGAAGAAAGAGTTTACAATTCTTGATGGGTTGAATGAATACGATGAGGATTATACTTTTTTTGAATCGCGGGGGAATATTATCACCCATGAAATGAAAAAAATATTGGTCGATGAAGTATTGTCGCAACGGCAGGAAATGGCGATCGCTGAGTGTGAAAATGAAGACCAGAATCAAGATATTAAAAAGGTAAGAGATCAAGATGATCAACAGTCCGGTTGAATTAGCACAACAAGCTGTTGATCAATGTGCCGTCGAAGCAACATCTTATGTAACATTTGAATCAGAAGGGTCATTATTGGTTATCGGTGCGACCTCCGAAGTTCTTGAGATATTGTCGCTATTAAATGCATTTTCAGTTTCAGTTTTTTGTGTGGATAGTTATACAAGTCAAGAACAGGTCCGGTTGCTTGAAAGAGTGAACCTTATAGAGGCTGTTGTTAATATTCAATTGTCTGGGTATTTGGGTAATTTTACAGTTACCGGGGTAGCGAATAGCTTTGATTTGGTTTTGGATTTGCGTCAAGAGGCGGATTTCCAATCAGCCTTAAGTCCGATTGGTTATTTTCAATTGACAGCGATCGGTGAATTACCACGTGTTGTTGAGCAATTAAATGATCTTGTGGGTATTTTTGATAAACCTAAGTATTTTTCCTATTTAGAGGAAAAATGTGCCCACAGTCGAAATCAGATAGAGGGGTGCCGGCAATGTATTGATATTTGCAGTGCGGATGCAATAACCTCGGTTGATTTTCAAATCGTAGTAAATCCATATTTATGCCAAGGCTGTGGTGATTGTTCGGTCGTTTGTCCATCTGGGGCAATGAATTATCAATACCTCTCTCGTCAAGACATACTGAATCAGTTATGGTCGATGTTAAAAGCATTTTATTCAGCCGGAGGGAGGCAGCCGGTCGTTGTTTTTTGCAATGCAGAAGATAGGAGTGTTTTGGCTTCGTATCGGAATGATTATTTATTGTTTCCATTGGAGTCGTTATCTTCAGTAGGGGCTGAAGTTTGGTTAGCGGCATTGGCTTTTGGGGCGGGTCTGGTGGTTCTTTATAATTCAGAGCCATTGTTAGCTAGCAGTGAACAGGTACTCAATAATGAGTTAGAAGTAACCCGTGCAATCTTAATAGGCATGGGATTTTCAGAAAAATTATTGTATCGCTCTGAAGGTATTTTAGTGCAAAATAACGGTGCTGATTTTTTGACTATTCCGCCGGCTACTTTTGCCGGTGATAATGATAAGCGAGCTATTTTTCGGTTGGCGGTGGATCATTTGTTTAACTATGCCAGCCAACAACCGAGACAAGTAAAATTATTGGGTAACACGGCCTGGGGTGAAGTAAAGGCAGCAAGAGATTTGTGTACCTTGTGTTTTTCTTGTGTTTCTGCATGCCCCTCGGGTGCGTTACAATCCGGACAAAACAGTCCGCAATTAAACTTTATTGAATCATTATGCTTGCAATGTAATTTGTGTGTTTCAACGTGTCCAGAACAGGCTCTCGCGTTAAGTGCGCGTTATGTTTATGATGGTGTGGGGGCCCGTAGTTCTAGGCGTTTACATGAGGAATCAGCATTTCATTGTATTAACTGTCAAAAGCCTTTTGCAACAGAAAAAATGATGACGGTTATGAAAGAAAAGTTATCCGGGCATCCCATGTTCCAAGGGGAAGCATTGAAACGATTGGAAATGTGTGAGGATTGTCGCATTAAGAGTCAGTTTGGTTGAAAGTTATGGGAGCACCGGAAGAAGATTTGGAGCATCAGTTACGGGCGAATACATATGGTTTATTAGCGCATTTGTTTGTTGCTGAACCTAATAGACAAACCTTGTCATTATTAGCATCAATAAGTACTCAGGCATCAGTTAAAGAGACACCGGTTTCAAAGGCTTGGGGTCAATTATTTTGTGTTGCTAAAACGATGGAAATAGCTGCCATTAGTACGGAGTTTCAACAATTATTTATTGGTGTAGCGCGTGGAGAATTATTACCTTATGGGTGCTATTATCAGACTGGATTTTTAATGGATAAGCCTTTAATAATGCTTCGACAGGACTTGCAGGTTATGGGTTTTAAGCGACAAGAAAATAGCCGGGAGCCTGAGGATCATGTGGCTGCCCTGTGTGAAGTGATGGCTATATTGGTACGAGAGGATCGAAAAGAGCAGTTCGATTTTTTTAAAAAACATATGAATGTGTGGATGCCGGTATTTTTTAAGGATATTAACGAAACGCCATCGGCTTGTTTTTATCAGGCGGTTGCTTTATTGGGCACGGCTTTTTTTCAGGTTGAAGAAACGTTTATGGGTATGAGTAATGATTGAAAGTAATGAAGTTAATCGATTAGTATTGGTTGATGGGTCCTCTTTTTTATTTAGAGCCTTTCATGCAGTTCCTCCGCTAAGTAATGATCAGGGTCAACCGACTAATGCGATTTACGGTGTTACAAATATGCTAAAGCGTCTATTAGCCGATGAGAAAACACCTTATGTCGCCGTTGTCTTCGATGCGCCAGGGAAAACATTTAGACATCAATTGTACCGTGAATATAAAGCCAATAGACCGCCTATGCCGAATGAACTTAAGGTTCAGATTGCGCCTTTATTTGAAGTTATTCGGGCAATGGGTTTGCCGCTTATTATTGAATCGGATGTAGAGGCAGATGATGTTATCGGTACGTTGACTTATTTAGCGCAAGCACAGGGATTTCAGGTTGTTATTTCCACGGGTGATAAGGACATGGCTCAGTTGGTGAACGACCAAGTCAGTTTGGTGAATACTATGACCAATAAGGTGATGGATATTCAGGGTGTTCAGGATAAGTTTGGTGTATTACCAGAGCAAATTATAGATTATCTGGCCTTGATGGGAGACACCGTCGATAATATTCCGGGAGTTCCTAAAGTGGGTCCGAAAACAGCGGCAAAGTGGCTGAACGAATTTCAGACCTTAGAACAGGTTATGGCATCGGCGGAATCAATTAAAGGAAAAGTAGGTGAGAATCTACGTGCAAGTTTAGACCAGTTGCTGCTTTCTAAGACACTGACAACAATAAAATGTGATTTACAATTGTCTTATGTGATGGATGACCTAAAGCAACAACCCTTAGATACCGGATTATTAAAGCAGTTGGTTACAGCCTTAGGGTTTGTTTCCTGGAGCAAAAAATTAGCAGAACAACCGGTGTTAAAACAAGAGCTATCTGAGCCCTTAAATGATGCGGTTGATTATGAAACGATTTACACCGAGCAGCGTTTTGATTATTGGTTAAATCAATTACAGGCGGCAACCTTGTTTTCGTTTGATACGGAAACAACGAGTTTAAATTATCTTCAGGCAGAAGTTGTGGGGGTTTCATTTGCAATTGATTCAGCACAAGCCGCGTATCTTCCTGTCGCACATAATGACCCTGATGCTCCACAACAATTATCACGGGATATTGTTTTAGCACGATTAAAACCATTACTGGAAGATTCGGAAAAAAAGAAGATTGGTCAGAATTTAAAATATGATGCCCATGTGCTCGCTAATTATGGTATTCATTTACAGGGTATTGCGCATGATACGATGTTGCAGTCTTATGTGTTGAATAGTACTGTGACGCGTCATGATATGGATTCTTTGGCGAAGTATTATTTAGGGCGGGAGACGATTCATTATGAAGATGTTGCCGGCAAAGGGGCGAAACAAATTTCATTTCAGGATGTTGCTATCAAACAAGCAGCGCCCTATGCGGCAGAAGATGCTGATGTTACGTTGCAGTTACATCAGAAACTTTGGGCAGCATTGAAACCGTTAGATGCGATGCGTCTTTTGTATGAGACTGTTGAGCGACCCTTAATTAAAGTGTTAATGCGTATTGAACGCAACGGTGTTTTATTAGACTATTCGATGCTAAATCAACAGAGTATGGCATTAGCAAATCAAATTAGTGGGTTGGAATTACAGGCGCACGAAGAAGCCGGAAAGGTTTTTAATTTGAGTTCGCCCAAGCAAATTCAAGAAATCTTATATGACCAGTTACAATTGCCGGTGCTTAAGAAAACACCGAAGGGACAGCCATCAACGGCAGAATCAGTTTTACAGGAGTTGGCAATGGATTTTGCATTGCCTAAAATAATTTTAGATTATCGCCAGTTAAGCAAATTAAAGTCTACATATACCGATAAATTACCCCAATTAGTGCAAGTAAAAACGGGGCGGGTACATACATCGTATCATCAAGCGGTTACGGCAACGGGGCGACTGTCGTCTACAGAGCCTAATCTTCAAAATATACCCGTACGGAGTGATCAGGGACGCAAAATAAGGCAATCATTTATTGCACCTGATGGCTTTTGTTTAGTAGCCGCTGATTATTCTCAAATTGAATTACGTATTATGGCGCACTTGTCTGCTGATGAAGGCTTATTGGCTGCTTTTAGTGTCGGAGAAGATATTCATAAAGCGACAGCGGCGGAAGTCTTTGGTGTAGACCCGAGTCAAGTGAGCTCAGACTTAAGGCGTTCGGCTAAGGCCATTAATTTTGGATTGATTTATGGGATGTCGGCTTTTGGTTTAGCTCAGCAATTAGGTGTTTCTAGAGGTGAGGCGCAATCTTATATTGAATTATATTTTTCCCGTTATCCGGGTGTTAAAAATTATATGGATACGATTCGTGAATTAGCAGCCCAGCAAGGTTATGTTGAAACATTATTCGGCCGTCGCTTGTATTTGCCGGAAATAAATTCACGGAATGGAACGCGCCGGCAATATGCAGAACGGACTGCAATTAATGCACCGATGCAGGGAAGTGCTGCTGATATCATTAAAAAAGCAATGATTAACGTTGATCAATGGATAATGGAGGAACAACCGGCGGTTAAAATGATTATGCAAGTCCACGATGAGTTAGTATTTGAAGTGCCGGAAATTTCCAGAGAAGAGAATATGAAATCCATTAAATTGTTAATGAGTACCGCCACTCATTTGGCTATTCCATTGATTGTTGATATGGGGTATGGCCAAAATTGGGATGAAGCGCATTAAGGGTTGTATTAAAGTCTATGTTTAGTGTTCGTTGAATTGAGATTAAAGAGCGTCTAGTTATTTAGATTTAGTCGGGTTCTTTTTGATTTAGTGCAAGCCAAATATCGAGTGTGTTTTGAAGCTCTTGGATGCCTGTTTTCTTTAATGATGAAAACAGTTGAGTGGTGACGGGTGAGGCTGAGTCATGTAGTTGTTTTTCAACTTGCATCAAAATGTTTTTTGAGGCGCCGTATTTCATTTTATCGCATTTATTGAGCAGTATATGTAGGGGCACTTGGCTATGTTGACACCAATGAATCATTTGCCAATCAAACTCAGTGAGGGGATGACGAATATCCATGACTAATACAATGCCGGAAAGTGATTTACGTTGTAACAAATAATTTTCCATCATTTTGTGCCAGTCTTTTTTGACCGCTAAAGGAACTTTGGCGTATCCAAAGCCCGGCAAATCAACAAATCGATTCGTTTCAGTCAGTTGGAAGAAATTAAGTAATTGGGTACGACCCGGCGTTTTACTGATTCGGGCCAGAGATTTTTGTTGGGTCAGACTGTTAATGGTGCTGGATTTGCCGGCGTTAGAACGACCGGCAAAGGCAATTTCGCGACCGGTATCTTCAGGTGCCTGGCTGATAGAGGGTGCGCTCATTATGAAAGTGGCCTGATGGTAAATTGGGTTCATTGTAATCTCGCTATGAGGGGTGAATTAGAGTAGACTTAAAGGGATAAGTCGTCTTCAGACCATTATTATTGATTAAATGTGATAATTATCAGAAAAAGGTCATGATAAAGCATTTGAAGACTCATCCAAGTAGTTAACGTGTCGTTTTTTTAAGTTTAAGAGTAAGCGCTGAGCATCAGGGCATTATTATTTATTGGGAGTAAATAATGAACAATAAACTGTTCGCAGTTGGCATTATATTAGTTTTAGCTGTTTTTTCAGGAGTATCACAAGCAAAGAATGATGATGTGTCTTGTGAGGGTGTACCGTTTGATAGAAGTTGTTGGTTAAATAACTTATACCCGGGTCAGAAAAAAGCAGAGGCTTGTGCCGGTTGCCATGGGCAAGACGGTAACAGTGCGATGGCATTATTCCCAAAGCTAGCAGGTCAGCACCCTGCCTACTTGGTTAGACAATTAATGGCTTTTAAAAGTGGTGCCCGTACGGACCTGAGTATGCAATCTATTGCGTCATCTTTAAGTGATGAAGACATGCGAGATATTGCAGCTTTTTACTCTGAACAAGGCATTTCAGCTAATAGCCTGTCGGAACCAGAAGTTACAGAAGATGAAGATGATGACTGGGGCGATAGTGAAGAAGTAGCAGAAAATAGTTTATCCATCGAAGAATTGATTGCGATGGGTCGAGATTTGTATCGTAATGGCGATGTTAAGAATAAAGTTTCAGCCTGTATTGCTTGCCATGGACCTTATGGTCAAGGAAATAAGCCAGCGGTCTTTCCAAGACTGGCATCTCAACATGCTGATTATTTGATCAAGTCGCTCAAAGATTTTAAATCGGATGTGCGTAACAATAATCCAGACAGCATGATGCATATGATTGCTAAGAAGATGTCGGATCAAGAAATAGAAGCGGTGGCGCATTATATTTCTATGATGAAAAAGTAATTTTTATATTGTCTATTAAGAGCGCGGGGTATTTTGTTCCGCGTTTTTTTATTAGGTATTGTTTATGTCGGCTTCAGTAGACTCCTCTTTTCGCCCCCTTTCAGTGACTACATTACTTATTCGTTTTTTGGGTTCGATGAACCTTGCCATAACGCTGTTGGTCGCCGTGGCCATTGCTTCAATTATCGGCACGGTGTTACAGCAAAATCTGCCCTACCCTGATTATATCCTTAAATTTGGCCCTTTTTGGTTTGAGGTTTTTAAGTCGTTAGATTTATTTGATGTGTACTCCTCGGTTTGGTTTTTAGTTATTTTAGGTTTTTTAGTTATTTCTACAACGGTTTGTATCTTTCGTAATACGCCGCGTGTTTTAAAAGATATTCGTGACTATAAGGAATCAGCTCAATTAAATGCTTTGCGGAGGATGAGTCACTGTCATGAATGGCAGTCTCATTTTAGTCGTGAAATTTGTTTAGAACGCATCAATGTTGTGGCGAGCGCAAAGGGGTATCGCCTGGTTGTTAAAAAAGAAGCAAAGCACTTAATTGTCGCGGCCAAAAAAGGCAGTGGTAGTCGTTTAGGTTATATTTTCACTCACGTTGCAATTGTGATTATTTGTATTGGTGGCTTAATTGACGGCAATGTTCCCTTAAAAATTGCAGAAATGACTGATAATATTCAGGTGGAAACGCGTAATATTCCGGCGAGTGAGGTCCCCTTGATCAGTACTTTACCGGTTGATAATTTATCATTCAGAGGTACGGTCACGATCCCTGAGGGGCAAAAAGCAAATTTAGCCTTTATAGATTTTAAAGATGGCTATCTGGTGCAACGGTTACCTTTTCTAATTGCGGTTGAAGATTTTCGTATTGACTATTATAAAACGGGTCAGCCGAAATCATTTGCAAGTGATTTGATTATTTATGATGAGGCGTTGGATGCACCCTTGCATAAAACCATTTCGGTTAATCATCCACTGGAGTACAACGGGTATACGATTTATCAGTCGAGTTTTGGTGATGGAGGGTCAGAGCTTAGGATTAAATTATGGCCGTTAAAAGATGCAAAGCTAAGTGATGAGATTCAGGCCGTGGTCAATACCCCAGTTGCACTATCACTTGAAAAGGGTGATATGACATTGGAAATTCTAGATTTCAGGCCTATCAATGTGAACCCTGATATAACCGGCGTGAAGCAATTTAAGAATATAGGACCACGTTTTCAGTATAAATTGAGAACAGCGACAGGTGAGGCAACTGAATTTATTAGCTATATGATGCCGGTTGAAAAGGACGGTGCAAAATATTATTTAACAGGATTGCGTCACACCCCGGCAGAGGACTTTAGGTATTGGTATTTACCCGCAGACAGTGAAGATGGGGTGGCTCGTTTTATGCGTTTTTTAACGTTATTGGGCGATGAAGAGAAGTTAAAGGAAATAGCATTATCAACATTACCGAAACAATCGGATAGTTTATTGCCGATGGCTGAAGACCAAGAACTTGTTGCACAATTTATGGTTGGTTTAGTTAAGCAATTTGTAGATGGGGGTGTTGGTCTTATTGCTGCCAAAGTGAAGGCGGTTGTTGCGCCGGATAAACAATCGGAGATCTCAGCCCTTTATGCGAAGGTTTTACATCATTTTTTGCGTAATGTTTATTGGGTTGTTTTGCAGGAGGAGGGAGTGGACCCAACGTCGGGTTTAAATGCATTTGATGAGCGATTTTATGAAGATGCAGTTGCGGCAGTGAGTATCAGTCATCAATATGATGTACCGGTTTATTTAGATTTGGTTGGTTTTGATCATAAGGAGGCTACCGGTCTACAAGTGACACGTTCACCGGGGAAAATGTTGGTGTTTCCAGGCTGTTTGTTATTGGTCGTTGGCGTATTTTGTATGTTTTATTTACCGCAACGTCGCTTTTGGGTTATTGTGTCAGGATCTTTAGAGAATGCACAGTTGTTTTTAGCGGCGCAGGCCAGCCGGAATCCTTATGAGTTTGAACAAGAATATAGTGAATTAGAAAAGGCTTTGCTTTTACAATTAGAGGTAGCAAAAACAAATTGAAACTATGGAAAAGACAATAGATAAAGATTATAAGCCGAAGCGTTATTTCTTTCAGCGATGCAATAGCGCCGATTGGCTGTGGGGCTCGCTTAATGTCATAGGCGTTGTTTATGCGCTCAGTCAATATCACATGTTAATGGATGGTTATGAAAAAGCCATTATTATTTGTGCTGGATTAGCCTTAATTAGTTTTGGTTGGGTTTGGCAATCAATTAAGTTGTTTGTTGTCTGTGTCACTCTGGTTAGTCTATTTGCGGTGTCACGTTACGGTATTACGATTGATTTGGGTAAGAGTGATTTTTTTCTAAAATATATGCTGGCAAGTCAATCGGCAATTATGTGGATGAGTGCCTTGTATGTGATGGCAACCGTTACTTATTTTTTTGATTTGTTAACCAATAAACCTTTTAGTGGCACGGTTGCAACGAGTTTAACGTGGACGGCAACAGGAATGGGTTTTATTGGTTTATTGGTTCGTTGGCGTGAATCATATTTGATAGATCATGACATAGGCCATATACCCGTCAGTAATTTATACGAGGTGTTTATACTTTTTTCGATTATTACCGCTCTTATTTATTTACGTTATGAGCAACGATATAACACCCGTTCAATGGGTGGGTTTGTTTTAACCGTTATCAGCGCGGCGGTCGCTTTTTTATTATGGTATACGGTTGAACGACAGGCGGATATTATTCAGCCATTAGTACCCGCTTTAAATAGTTATTGGATGAAGATTCATGTTCCTGCTAATTTCATAGGCTATGGTTCTTTTTCATTGGCAGCCATGGTAGGGTTGGTTTTTTTACTGAAGGCGAAAATGGTAGTTGTTGCACCGCAGGGCTTTTTAACTAAACGCCTGCCGGAATTAATGTTACTAGATGATGTAATGTATCGTGCCATTGCATTAGGGTTTGCATTTTTTACATTAGCGACTATTTTGGGTGCGTTATGGGCCGCCGAGGCATGGGGGGGTTACTGGTCATGGGATCCGAAAGAAACGTGGGCTTTAATTGTTTGGTTGAATTACGCGGCTTGGTTACATATGCGGCTTACCAAGGGGTGGCGCGGTAATCCTATGGCCTGGTGGTCAATTGTGGGTTTCTTTGTAACATTGTTTGCTTTTTTAGGTGTAAATATGTTCCTGTCTGGGCTTCATTCTTATGGAGGGCTTTAAATGGTTAAATTATTTCGCGCTGTGTTGTGGCTAGTTCTAGGCTTGTCTGCGCAACTTTTGTGGGCTGAGTCGGCGGTAGAAAAAGGCTATGAGAATGTTGCACCGGTGCAACCTGTTGAATTAGCAGGAAAGGTCGAGGTTTTGGAGTTTTTTTGGTATGGCTGTCCACATTGTTTTTCTTTTGAACCGGTATTAAATGAGTGGGTAAAAAAACAAAGTGATAAGATTAATTTTGTTCGGGTACCTGCTGTTTTTAGTAAACGTTGGGGGCGTCATGCGAAGGCTTATTTTACCGCACAGGCTTTAGGTGTTTCTGAACAATTACATGCCGATTTTTTTAATGCGATTCAAATTAAAAAACAGCGCTTGGAAACAGAAGACCAATTAGTTGAGTTTTTTGTCGCACACGGTGTAAATGAACAGGATTTTCGTAATGCATATCAGTCATTTTTAGTGGATGCAAAAATGCGTCAAGCTAAGTCAATGGGGCCACGTTATGGGGTCACCAGTGTGCCGACTATTATTATTAATGGTAAATATCGCAGTAATGCAAGTATTGCTGGGGGGCAAGCGAAGATGTTGGGCGTTATGGATCAATTAGTTGCAGCGGAATCAAAACCTTAAATGTTTAGATTTAATGGATTACAGAAGGTAAACGCAGATGAGCTGTAGTTATCAGGGTAATTTGTCTGATTAGTGTAAAATGACTTCTGTTATTCAGGTGATTTTTTAATTGGGTTATAATGTTTTTGTAAAAGTTTTTTTAAGGAGATAAGATAATGAGTGTTTTAGTAGGTAAGCAAGCTCCAGATTTTACGGTTCCGGCGGTTTTAGGTGACGGTGAAATCGTTGACAGTTTTAATTTATCTGATGCTATTCAAGGTAAATATGCGGTAATTGTTTTTTATCCATTGGATTTTACTTTTGTTTGCCCATCAGAGTTGATCGCGCTGGATCATCGTATGGATGAGTTTACGAGTCGGGGCGTTGAAGTTATTGCAGTTTCAATTGATTCTCATTTTACCCATAATGCTTGGCGTAATACGCCGATAGCACAAGGCGGCATTGGACCTGTTCACTATACGATGGCTGCTGACATGGCACACAGTATTGTTAAAGCCTATGATGTTGAAGCACAAGCGCCAGCAGTCGCTTATCGGGGTACGTTCTTGATTGATCAATCGGGTTTAGTTCGTCATCAAGTGGTTAATGATTTGCCGTTAGGTCGTAATATGGATGAAATCATTCGTATGGTCGATGCCCTACAGTTCCACGAAGAGCACGGTGAAGTTTGTCCAGCAGGGTGGAATAAAGGCGATTCAGGTATGAATGCAAGTCCTAGTGGTGTTGCTGAATATTTGGGAAGCAACGCTGAGAATTTGTAATAAATTTTGAATTAGTGCGAATGGCAATATAGAACAAGCTATTTGTTATTTTGATTCTAGGTGTGAAGAGAGGGTATTGTGATTAGCACAGTACCCTTTTTTATGGCATTTAAAATATTTTTTGGCGAGCATACTGTTGATGGACCCCATAGATTTCCAGAATTTTGTTCTAGAATGGGCGGTTATAGAGGGGCGTAAAGATTTACCCTGGCAGCACCCTGTCAGTCCTTATCGGGTCTGGATTTCAGAAGTGATGTTGCAGCAAACGCAAGTAGCAACCGTCATACCATATTTTCAAAAGTTTATTAGACAGTTTCCTGACGTACAAAGCCTGGCTATAGCGCCATTAGATCAAGTGCTGACCTTGTGGTCGGGCTTAGGTTATTACGCCCGTGCAAGACATTTGCATGAAAGCGCGAAGTTGATTGTGGCCGGCGATACGTTTCCAAATACGTTGCTAGCATTAATGGCACTACCCGGGGTTGGGCGCTCAACAGCAGGCGCAATTTTAAGCATTGCTTTTGAGCAATCAGCACCTATTTTGGACGGTAATGTTAAACGAGTTTTAAGTCGTTGTTTCGGTGTGTCAGGATGGTCTGGGGATACTACTGTTCTTAAAGAATTGTGGCAATTGAGTGCGCTTTATACACCAGAAAAGAAGACAGCTGCTTATACACAAGCGATGATGGATTTAGGCGCAATGGTTTGTAAGCGCCGACAGCCTTTGTGCGAGCAATGTCCAGTTAATGTGGCTTGTATTGCTTTTCAGAATAATAAAGTTCACTTATTACCCAGAGCAAAACCTAAAGTAAAGCTACCGGTTAAAGAGAAAATATTTTTGATGTTGATGAACGATGAGCGGGAGGTATTTTTAATTAAGCGACCGCTTAAAGGGATATGGGGCGGCCTTTGGTGCTTGCCAGAATTTAGTGATCTTGAGGGTGCGCTTAATTGGTGTGATAGTTATCTTCATTTAGAACCGGTGTATCAACTTCAGCAGGTTAGGCGGCACACCTTTAGTCATTATCATTTAGACTATCAGGTTGTTTGTATGAAAATAGAAATTAGAGAAATAGTTTTAGACGGCAGCGTTTGTTATTGTCCGGCAACTGATTTTGAATTAGGGTTGCCAGCACCGATGAAACGTTTATTAAAGCAATTATAAAAAAAGGAGAGAGCAATGGTGCGTATGGTTTTATGTAAAAAGTTAGGTTATGAGGCAGAGGGGTTGGAGCAAGCGCCTTTTCCGGGTGCAAAAGGGCAGGAAATTTTTGCAACAATCTCTAAGGCAGCTTGGGCGGAATGGTTAGGTATTCAAACGATGTTAATTAACGAGCATAAATTAGCAAGTTTTGAACCTAAGGCTAAAAAGTTTATTGAAGCTGAGCGTGAAAATTTTTTATATGGCTCGGGTGTTAATCTGCCGGATGATTTTGTCCCACCCGCTTCAGAAAAATAATCGACTCAATTAACGTCTCATTGAGTCGAAAAATTCAGCATTCGTTTTGGTTGTTTTTAATCGGTCGAGTAAAAATTCAGAGGCGGCCATTTCATCCATTGGTTGCAGAATTTTTCTCAGGATAAAAGTTTTTTGTAAGGCTTCCGGATCAACGAGGTAATCTTCTCGACGGGTACCTGAACGGTTGACATTAATGGCAGGATAGACGCGCTTATCCGCAATCTTTCGTTCAAGGTGTAATTCCATATTACCGGTTCCTTTAAACTCCTCATAAATGACTTCGTCCATTCGTGATCCGGTATCGACGAGAGCGGTGGCGATAATAGTTAGACTTCCACCCTCTTCAACATTTCTTGCAGCGCCAAAGAAACGTTTAGGTTTTTCCAGTGCATTGGCATCGACACCCCCGCTGAGTACTTTACCCGAAGAGGGTGCAACAGTGTTATAGGCACGAGCAAGACGGGTTAGTGAGTCTAGTAAGATGACAACATCACGTTTATGTTCGACGAGACGTCGGGCTTTCTCAATAACCATATCGGCAACTTGAACATGGCGAGTAGCCGGCTCATCAAAGGTGCTAGAAACGACTTCGCCTTTTACGCTTCTTTGCATTTCTGTGACTTCTTCGGGGCGTTCATCAATCAGAAGAACAATTAAGTAACATTCTGGATTTTCTGCAGCAATGGAGTGAGCGACGCTTTGTAAAATCATTGTTTTACCCGCTTTAGGGGGTGAGACAATTAAGCCACGCTGTCCCAGGCCGATAGGAGCAACTAAATCAATCATTCGACCGGTCAGGTCTTCACTGGTACCGTTACCCTGTTCTAAGATAAAGCGTTGTTGCGGAAAAAGTGGGGTCAAGTTACTGAAATTAATTTTTTGTTTGGCGTTTTCGGGTTTCTCAAAATTAATGCTTTCGACTTTGAGCATGGCAAAATAACGCTCATTATCTTTTGGCGGACGTATTTTACCATTAATAGTGTCGCCTGTTCTTAATGAAAAGCGTCTGATTTGACTGGGGGAAACATAAATATCATCAGGTCCAGCTAAATAAGAACTTCCCGGTGTCCTTAAAAATCCAAAGCCATCTTGTAAAATCTCTAAGACACCATCACCATAAATATCTTCGCCACTTTTAGCTTGTTTTTTTAAAATAGCATAGAGCAGTTCTTGTTTTTTGGATCGAGCAACGTTTTCGAGTTTCAGGGTGTCGGCAATGGCGACAATTTCATTAATGGGCTTTAGTTTTAATTCAGAAAGATTCATAAAGGGTAGGAGTTTTGAATAGATATATTATTTATGCCGCATAATAAATGGGCGTGATGCTTGGTTTTTGGAGATTTAAACGTGCTAGAACCAGCACGCTCTTGTAGTATAACTTAAGGACTCGAGACAATCAAACAAAATGCTTAATTGTCTCGGGTTAAAAATCTAAATTATAGATTAGTATCTAGAAAGCTGGCAAGTTGGCCTTTTGTTAAGGCGCCTACTTTTGTTGCTTCGATTTCACCATTTTTAAAAAGCATTAACGTGGGGATGCCGCGAACACCGTAATTTTGTGGAGTTTGTGGGTTATCATCAATATTAATTTTTGCTACGGTTACGCGATCGGCATATTCTTCTGCAATTTGATCAAGAATGGGTGCAATTTGTTTGCATGGTCCGCACCATTCTGCCCAATAATCTACTAAAATAGGCGACTCAGATTGCAAAACAGTTTTACTAAACTCACTGTCTGTTACATGAATGACAGCGTTATTCATAGTATTCTCCATAGTTAAGGTATTGGGGAATGCTAGTAGCATGGCGGATTATTGTCAATAAATTTAACGACTAATCGAGGCGAGGTTGGCCACTTAAGCTCTTTAAAAAGGGAATAATTAGGTCTAAATGGGATTAATCTGACTTTTTCATCATAAATTGCATAACTTAAAGATTAAAATACGTTATCCTTGTAAGTTATGAAAAAAACGCACTTAACCGCTACCCAATTTAAAAACCTCGAATTATCGCCCCCTATTATAAGAGGCTTGAGTGATGCGGGGTTTACTTATTGCTCCCCTATTCAGGATAAAACATTACCGCTTTCGCTTCGAGGTAAAGATATTGCAGGTCAGGCGCAAACCGGTACCGGTAAAACAGCAGCTTTCTTATTAGCGACTTTTCAGTATTTGCTTAATGATGAAAACGAGCAAATAAAGAACCCTAGAGCCTTAATTTTAGCACCCACGCGTGAGTTGGCCATACAAATTCATAAAGATGCTCTGTTATTATCCAAGCATCTTAATTTAAATTTTGCGTTGATTTATGGTGGCACCAGTTATAAGGCACAATTGCAGAAAATCCGATCTAATGTAGATATTATTATTGGGACACCTGGACGAATCATTGATTTTTATAAACAAAAGGCGTTTACCTTAGATCATATTCAGGTCTCTGTTTTAGATGAAGCAGATCGTATGTTTGATTTAGGTTTTATAAAGGATATTAGGTTCTTGTTAAGGCGTATGCCCGCACCCGAATCAAGGCTCAACTTATTATTTTCAGCAACGTTATCCTATAAGGTTACCGAACTGGCTTATGAGCATATGAATAATCCAGAGTTGGTTCGAATTAAAGAGGAGCAAGTTACCTCTAAGGCCATAAAGCAAAGTGCTTTTTGTCCGTCTAATGAACAGAAAATTCCTTTACTTATCGGCGCATTGACATTTCGTCAGCCGAAGCGAGCGATTATTTTTGTTAATACTAAGCGTTGTGCGGAAAAGTTGTATGACTATTTAAAAGTTAATGACTTTGACTCAGCGGTTTTAAGTGGTGATGTTGCACAGGATAGGCGCGAAAAATTATTGAAAAAATTTCAAGAAAATCAATTAACCATGTTAATTGCAACCGATGTGGCCGCACGTGGTTTGCATATTCCTGATGTTTCTCATGTTATTAATTACGATTTACCTCAAGATCCTGAAGATTATGTTCATCGAATAGGTCGTACTGCCCGGTTTGGTGCCGAAGGTGAAGCGATTAGTTTTATCTGTGAAGAATATGCCTATTCTATGCCAGATATTGAGACCTTTATTGGGCAAAAAATTCCTGTTCAGAAAATCACACAAGAGTGGTTGCCGGAGATTAAAAAGCCACAACGTCGAACTAAAAATAAATTTAAAAGATCATTGGGGCGCTCGCCTAATAGGTCTTCCGGTGGTGTTCAGCAGACCGGTATCAGTTCACCTAAGTCGGCAATTGAGTCGTAATTAGCGATAGTTCGTACGGCTTTTTGAGAGTCAGGACTTTTAATGGCCAGTAGATATTTGATGCCATGATTTTTGGCTGCGTCCAGAACATTGATGCTGTCATCAATCAATAAGGTATGTTCATTGTGGAACGTCTCAATGCGTTGTAATTTATTCCAGAACTGTTTGTTTTCTTTCGGGAAGCCGATGCTGTGCGAAGAAATAACCTGATGGAAAAATCGGAGTAATTGAGTCTTTTCCATTTTCAGATTGAGGCTGTGATGGTGTGCATTAGTAACAAGCACAATGCGGCGCTGGCTTTGGTTTAATTTTTCTAAGAATGTGCAGGTAAAAGGCCGGATGGCAATTTTATCGGCGATTTCATTTTTTAGCGCTAGGATATTTAAATCCAGCTTCTGGCTCCAGAAATCCAGACAATACCAATTAAGCGTCCCTTCATGGTTTTTAAACAAAGGGTTGAGGTACTTTTGTGATTGTTCTAATGATAAATGATGTTTTTCAGCATATTTTTCCGGAATGAGTTCTTGCCAGAAGAAGTTATCGAAATGTAAGTCTAATAATGTGCCATCCATATCAAGCAGAATGGTGTCAATTTCTTTCCAATTTATCATGGCTGGGAGTATAGTATTTTTAAGGTTAAAAGACATCCAAAAAAATGACTCAAAAGCCAATCATTCATAACAAAACGTTAAAAGCTAAATCTCGTCTTTTTCGAATTGAGGCGTTAGATCTTGAGTTTAGTAATGGAGAGAAGCGCGTATTTGAGCGCTTGACGCGCGGAAATTCTTCAGGGGCTGTTTTAATTGTGCCCATGCTGGATAGTAACACCGTACTGTTGGTTCGTGAATATGCTGCGGGTGTGGATCGTTATGAATTGGGTTTACCAAAGGGTAAAGTTGACGATGGAGAAACACCCTTAGTTGCGGCTAATCGTGAATTGAAAGAGGAGGTGGGTTATGGTGCTCGGCAATTGACTTTCATAACCTCCTTATCAATTGCACCGGCTTATTTAGAGCATATGACGGATATTATTTTGGCCGAGGATTTATACCCTGAAAAACTGGAAGGAGATGAACCGGAGGAATTAGAGGTGATTCCTTGGCGACTAGATGATTTGCAGTTATTATTTTCCCAAGGTGACTGTACGGAAGCACGCTCAATTGCCGCTTTGTATTTAATACGAGATTATTTGTCAAAAGCTAACGACAACACGGTGAATTTTTCAAGCATCGGCAACAATTAACGGCAAGACAAGCGCCAATAACGGGTGCTGTTATATAGACCCATAAGACTTCCCATTGATCACTTATTAATGCTGGTGCTATTGATCGTGCTGGATTCATTGAGGCGCCAGAAATAGGTCCTGCAAACAACGCTTCCAAAGCGACAACACTGCCTATGACAATACCCGCGGTAATGCCCTGCTCTTTTGCGCCAGTGGCAACATTGATAATAGTGAGCATGAGTATAAAGGTGAGGATAACCTCCAAAATAAAGGTTTGCATTATGCCGTATGCAGGAAGTGTTGCGCCGTAAGTTGGGTGACCAAAAAATAAGAGATAAACAAGGGTGCTTGCAAAAATAGCACCGCTAATCTGGCAAATAATATAGGGGATGACCTTGTGCCCGGGAAATTCCCGTGCTTGCCAAAAGGCAATGGTCACAGCAGGGTTAATATGAGCACCTGAAATGTCACCCAAGGTATAGATGACCGCAAGTACCACCAAACCAAAAACCAGTGCGATTCCAACATGGGTGACCATGCCTTGGCTGATGTCGTTAACGACAATAGCGGAAGTTCCACAAAAAACCAGAATGGCCGTTCCAAGAAATTCAGAGAAGAGTTGTTTGAACATAAAATCGCCTTATGCTGACCGGTGATATTTTATCAGACGTTGTACTTCTTGTTGGGCACCTAAAATAAGGGGTACGCGTTGGTGTAATTCACGAGGTTGTATATTAAGAATTGGCTCTCGTCCCGTAGAACTGTCACCGCCCGCTTGGTGTATTAAAAATGCGATGGGATTTGCTTCGTACATTAAGCGCAAGCGTCCCGATAATGATTTATGGTGGTCACGTGGGTAGAGAAAAACACCACCACGGGTAAGTATTCGATAGACCTCGGCAACAAGGGAGGCGATCCAGCGCATATTGAAGTCTTTTTCACGGGGGCCATCACTGCCTTGAATACATTCGTTAATATATTGTTGTACGGGTGCTTCCCAAAATCGTTGGTTAGACATATTAATAGCAAATTCGCGGGTGCTTTCGGCAATAGTAATCTTGGGATGAGTAAGGATAAATTCGCCGCTATCAGGGCTGAGTGTGAAAGCATTAACGCCTCGACCGGTAGTTAGAATCATCATTGTAGAGGGGCCGTAAAGTACAAACCCGGCCGCTATTTGCTGGTTGCCGGGTTGTAAGAAATCCGTCTCAGAAAGTGTATTTGTATTGTGACAACACAGAATAGAAAAAATGCTACCGACAGACATATTGATATCAATATTGGAGGAACCATCGAGGGGGTCAAATAAAATGAGGTATTTACCTTTGGGGTCGTGCTGATTTTGAGTGGGTATAATGTCATCATTTTCTTCCGAAGCCAGTCCGGCTACAGCAGGATTATTGATAAGCGCTTTGACAAAAATATCATGGGTAATAATATCAAGTTTCTTTTGGACCTCACCTTGAATGTTTTCAGAGTCGGCATCGCCTAAGAGTTGGTTTAAGTCACCTTTATTAACAAGGTAAGAAATTTGTTTACAGGCAGAAACAATATCATTAAGAATTGACGATAAAGACTCAGAGCTACCTGATTGTTCTGAAATAAATTGGTTGAGGGGTAAAGGGTTAACCATTTAAGGATCTCCGAAACAATAATACGGTTTATTATAAGGTGTATTCATTTTATAGGGCACCTAAACGGTGTAAACAGCGCAGGGTGCTATCAAATCCAATGACTTGGTGGGCAATAAAACCAACCTGGCGTGCACTGTCAATATTGTAAGGATTGTCATCAAGGAAAAGAATAGTGTTGGGTTCAAGCCTCATTGTATTAGCAACAAAGGTAAAGGCTTTGGGATCGGGTTTGGCGAGATGAATGAGGTGTGAGGCAAAGTAGTAGTCGACTTTACCAGCCAAGGACATTTCGTTGAGTAATCTTGGCCAATGAATGGCGTTGGTATTTGAAAAAATACCCAGTGTAAAACGGTGGCGAAGTTGGTTGAGGGTATTAAAGATTGTAGGGTATGGGCCAATAGGCCACTGCGCAAAGTGTTCAATAAATAGCGTAGGTGTAATGTTAAGAGACATTTCAGCAATGATCTTTTCAGCAAAATCAAAGGGTGTAATCAGTCCTTTTTCAAAGTCTTGAGCCGTCTTGGAAAGCAACCAGGAGTCACCAACAATGTCGTGGCTGCTCTCTGTTGTACGCCATTCGTTTTTAATAAGCCGGTCACCCAGTTGTATAAGTACACCACCGAGGTCAAAGACAATGGCCTGAACATTTAAAGGGGTCGCCATGGGATAACCTAATCAGAGTTTAAATAATGGTTTTAGCTTATCATTTGCTACCGTGGTCGAAAGCATTTTGGGTTTAAATGTTTTAAATGCAGCATATAAATCCTGACCTTTCCAGTCGCTGTTATCGGGGCTGTATAAAATAGCATTGAGCAACAGTATTTGTTTTTTTAACGGGGCGTTACAGTGGTTCGCAATTAGACTTAGACTGTTTTCTGGCCAGTATTGTAGGCCCCATTGTAATAAGGCATTTTTAGCTGCCTCGGCATTATTAGTTATACAGGCTTGTTTAAGAATTTTATTTTGGTAAGGGGATCTGCTTGGTGTTTGTTCTGGTGTAGATAAGGACTTTGTTTTACGGCGAGAAAGCAGTACGGTTGCAAGCCAGCCTGAGGCTAAAAATAAAGATAATCCGGGCCAGAAATAAATGGCGAATGGTGAATGAGGGGTTTCATTTATGTTCGCTGATTCTTTTATGATCGGCATAATCTGAGGGGGTTGAAATGGCATGAGCTCAGTGGTCTGGGGATTTAGTGTGGCAATCAGCGTGGTTTCAGGGATTTGTGCGATCTCAAGTGAGTCAGTTTGGGTATTCCACCACGACACTTTTATAGCCGGTAATCGGTAGGTTCCTTTTTTGGATGCAATGAGGGCAATTTTTTCTTCCCTATAGGCAATTAGGGTATCGGTTTTCTTTTCATTTAAGGTTGGCTTATCGGGGTAAGTTTTAAGTTCACCGCCGGCTGTGGTGTGAGCGTCGGGTTGGAGTAGGTAAAGTTCAGGTAACTGTCCGGCCGTCGTACCTTGGGCAATTATTTTAAGGGTACGTGTTAACGGTTCACCTACTTTCATTTGAGTGATATCGCCAGACCATGACTGTTCAATATGTAAGGCTTGGGCAGGGAGCCAGCTATTGGCTTGAAATTGTGCAGGAATGGGTTGTATATCGAGCTGAACAGGATTAGATAAGACTCTTTTGGTACGAGTTTTGGCACGATTGAAGAAGTTATTATAGTGGCCACGTTGTTGACGATAGACTTCGGCATTTAAGGTAATAGGTGGGATTACTAATAGTCCCGGTTGCTGTGGGAAAATGGCGTACTTTCTTTCAGTGATCTCGTAGTTAAGATTGTTGTATTGATCTTGGTAGGTTACATCTTCTCCCAAGCGTTCAATAATGGCACTGTCTGATGATGGCTCAGTGAGGCTGGCTTGAGAAATATTGATTCTTCGGAATAAGCGTAAGGTGTATATAAATTGTGATTGCACGACACCGTTTTGTGGAGAAATTTCAGCCATCAGGAATAGCTCTTTATCCTGCGGCAGTGAAGATTCAGTACTCATGTTCGGAGCTATCGCAGTAATGATTAAAGGCTTGCTAAAGTCTTTGCCAAAGGGTACAGGCGGTAATGTGAAGGTGCCTGTTTGTTTGATCAGTACGTTAAGGTGCCAAGATTCTTGGTGTTGAAATTGGCCGTTAATAATGGATGTACTGTTGTTTTTATTTTGATTCAAAATCTCAAGGTAAGGATTAAGAATAGAAAAATCTGGGTCACCATCGGGTGTTTCAGTTGCAGTAAAAGTGAGTTGAAATGACTCGTTAACACTGACCGGGTTACGGTCTGAGGTAACGGATATCGTTGTTGCGTTAGCGTACGTAAAAGGGAGTAGCACTGAGCATAAGGCGACTAAAAAAACCCACCGTAAAACAGTATTTATAGGACGTAAATAAGACCACGGAGCCATGAGTGTATCTATAAATAAAGTCGCTTGGTATTTTAGCTTACCAATTTTCATTAGTTTTAAAATCATTTTTTTGTTGGCTGTATTGATATTTAAATTTACGTCGTAATAAGCCAGAGGGGTCATCGGGAATTCTTTTTAGCCACTGCTCACTAATTTGCTTTGAATCGTCTTCTGTTTCAGGGGTTACGTCTTTCTTATGTTCTGATGGGTTATCTTGGCGATCATTATTGGACTCATCCAAAGGTTGATTTGGAGTATCTTCTGGAGGTTTGTTTTCTTTAGCAGTTGAATCTGGGTTTGATTGCGCTGAATTGTTTGGTTCGTCATTTTGCGCATTATTAGCTTGATTATTTGGGCTTTCTTGTGAGTTTTCATCAGACGGTTTATTTTCAGAGGAATCTTTTTCAGATTCAGACTGTTTTTTTAAGGCTTCTTCGATGAGTTTTTTATTATAGTGCGCATCCTCATGGTCAGGGTTAATTGCTAGCACATCGTTATAAGCCTGTAGCGCTTTGGGGAGTTGACCCAGTTTACTGTAGGCATTGCCACGGTTGTAATGGGCCTCGGGACTGTTCTCATGTTTTAATGCCTTAATCGCTTTTTCATATTGGCCGTCACGGTAAAGGGCACTGAATTTCCAATCAGCATTATTAAATTTTTCAGCAGCTTGAGAAAAGTCACCTTGATTAAATTGCTGATAGCCTTGTTGGTCGGCGGTTTGCCAAAGGTTGTCTAAGGTATCTGCTTGACTGGTTTTTGGGATCGGTAATAGAAGCAGAGCAAACCAGCATAAAATCCCGCGTCTAAAACAGAGACTTGCCAGTGGAATAACCAGAAAGAGTAACCAGGGGCCACGTTCTAGCCATAGGTCTAATTGGATATCTTGTGATTCATTTTTAGATTTTTCGGGGTGTTGATTAAAGAGGGCAATAAGGGTACTGGTATCGGTATCGTCGGCAGTAATCGTTTGTAACAAACCCTTTCCTGAATGACTTATAGCGGACAGGGTTTTTAGATTTAATTTAGGGATGACAATAGTCCCTGAGGCGTCTTTTAAAAAGCGACCATTGGGCATTTTAATGGGGGCGCCGGTTTGGGTTCCAACCGCTAATATTGAGAGTCGGTAGTCTTCTAGAAGATTAGCTATTTTGGTTTGCAATGATTTATTAATACCGTCTGTAACCAATAGGATATCGCCTTGTTTTAACCCTGTTTGTTTTAATAAGGTTGTTGCTTTAATAACGGCGTTATAAGCATTACTGCCTTGACGAGGCATGATATTACTTTTAAGGGCGGATAATTGACTTGAAATTGTTTCAATATCATTCGTGAGCGGCGTTACAGTAAACGCATTATTTGCGTAAACGATTAAAGCCGTCTGACCATCTTTTCGTTGCTTCAGAATATCGGCTATTTTATAGCGAGCACGGATCAGGCGGCTCGGCTTGATATCTTGGGAGTTCATTGATTGAGATAAATCAAGGACAATCACCAGCGCTGAAATATTGCGGAAAACCGGCGCAGGGAGTTTTTCCCATGTCGGACCGGCGATTGAAAGGATCGCTACTAAGCATCCTATCGCGGTTAACATTACCGGCAGTCGGGATCGCTGTTGTGAATTTTTTTGAAGTATAAAGGGGAGGAGTTCAGCGTCACAGACACGACTCCAGTGACCGTGGTTAAATTGTTTTTTTAGCAAAATAATAAGTAATGCTAAAAAAGGAATTAAGGCTAACAGCCATAAGGGCCGGATGAAATGAAAGGTATCCATCAGCGGTCTTTAATTTTTAAAATGACGATTAAGAGCATCAAAAACAAAGATAGCCCGAGTGGCCATGCATAGAGTTCTGTTTTGGGCCGAAAGAATTGCTTGTCTTTTTCAATGGGTTCAAGTTCATCCAGTAGGGCATAAATGGTATTAAATTCATCACTGTTACGGGCTCTAAAATACTGACCGCCAGTTTTATCTGCAATGGCTGTGAGCGTCTTTTCATCCAGATCCCGCGAAGGGTTAACGCGGCGATTACCAAATAGGCTATGTACAATCATTTCATCTGCACCAATGCCAATGGTGTAGATTTTAAGTTGGTTATCCGCTGCGAGATCAGCGGCTTTAAGGGGGGAAATAACGCCGGCAGTATTTGCTCCATCAGTCATTAAGATCAGTACCCGGCTATTGCTGGGTTGTGACCGAAGTCGTTTAACGGCAAGGCCAATGGCATCACCAATAGCGGTACTTTCACCGGCAAGTCCTATAGCGGCTTCATTGAGTAAAGTCATAACGGTGTGTCGGTCGAAGGTCAGTGGTGTTTGTAGATAGGCTTGTGAGCCAAAAAGGATTAAGCCAATACGGTCGCCGGCACGTCTTTGTATAAATTGGCTGGCGACTGATTGAGTTGCCGTGAGACGGTCGACTGGTTTTTGTTGGATAAAGAAGTCCTGTTCCTCCATGCTGCCAGAGAGGTCAACGGCCAACATTAAATCGCGACCGGTGACCGCCATTTCGACAGGGTCTCCCAGCCACTGAGGACGTATGCCCGCGATAATTAAGCAACACCACGCAATAATAGCCAGATAAAAAGGCCACGATTTAGCGTTAATGATTTTTTTCTCAGGAGTATCTGATTGAAAGTCTTCAATAAAAGGCACACGTAATGCGGCCTGATTGTGTGGGTTAATAGCTGGGAGAAGACGGGCTAGCCAAGGGAGCGGTAAAGTGGCTAAAACCCAGAGCCATTCAACGTGAATCACTTCTCATTCCCTTTCACGGCAGTAAGCCATTGCTCTGAGAACTCAAATAAGGGTTTGAGGTCGCTATTAATCGTGCGCTGATAAGGGTTGTTTATTAGTTGTTGGCCTTGAATAGAAGAAAACTTTTTTTCTTTAAAAGGGCGGTCTAAAAATTCAAGCCATGCCTGACCGGTAAGGCTGGCAACTTGTTCGGGTGGGTAAACACTGATTGCAGTGCGGCGCAATAAGGCAGATAAGGCAGTCAATTTACGTGGGTCATCCCAATCTTTTTTCATTTGAATCTGTGACAATAAATGGCGGGCGGATTTCACGGCTGTTTTACGCGTGATTTTTTTATAGCTCCAGAACATTAGTATAATGACTGTGATTGTTAACAATAACGCCAGCCACCAGCCGAATGCGGGGGGCCACCAGATAATAGGGTCGGGTAAATGAATATCTCTAATGGCTAATGGATTAGAAGGCATTAGTTCTTACGGCAAAGGATTGCGATTGGGTCATCATGGGTACTACAAAAATAACTGTGAATCGTGCGTTTTTTGGCTAATTGATGAAGCTTAAGTTGCTGTTGTTGAAAGCGGTGTTGATAATTTTCTAGCCGCTGCGGGTTGGCTGTATTAAGAGTTACATCGGTAAAACCGTCGGTAAAACGGTAATGACCATTTTTAGGCAGTGTACTTTCGAGGGGGTCAGACACCATAATAAGCACCACGTCACAATGTTTTGCGAGTTGTGATAGGTGCGGTTCACAGCTTGCATCCAGACCGCGAAAATCACTAATCAAGTAGACTAAACTACCGGGCTTAACATGTCGGCATAATCGCATCAGTGTATGTGCTAAGGTTTGTTGACTTGTCTGGGCTGGCTGGGAATGTTCTTTTTCAGCGCGTATCAGTTCGTGAAATAATCGTAAAACAGCCTGACGACCATTTTGCGGTTTAATTTCACGTTGTGTTTGGTGGGTGAAGATCTGTCCGCCAATACGATCGCCCTGACGAAGAGCACTCCAAGCGAGTAAAGATGCTAGGCGAGCGGCTTGCACCGACTTGAAAACACCACGGGTGGCAAAAAACATAGAAGGTCTTAAGTCCACAGATAAGAAGACGGGGCGCTCACGTTCTTCACGAAAGAGTTTGGTATAGGGTTTACCCGTACGGGCAGTAACACGCCAATCGATACTGCGGATGTCATCGCCGGGTTGATACAGCCGAGCCTCATCAAATTCCATCCCGCGCCCCTTGGTGCTGGATAAATAGCCGCCACTTTGTTTTGATTTTATGGTGCTATGGTCAAGGTTCACTTGACGGGCGCCGGCAGACAAGCGAATGAGGTTGTTAAATTGAATTTGAATGCGCTCATCAGGGGTTAAAGAAAGCGATGTTTTCATTAGGGAACAGGTATTCTGAGGATAAGTTCCTTGATAAAGTGATCGGCGGTAATACCCTCAGCTTCGGCTTCATAAGAAAGTATAATTCGATGACGAAGGACATCAAAAGCGAGTTCTTGAATGTCTTCGGGGCCGACAAAATCACGTTCAGCTAACCAGGCCTTGGCCCGGGCACAACGGTCTAGTGCAATAGTCGCGCGTGGGCTTGCTCCAAATTGTAGCCATTGTGCTAAGTCATCGCCGTAGGCATGGGGTTGGCGTGTCGCTAAAATAATTTGTAGTAAATAGTCTTGAAGGTGCTCAGCCATATAGACATTAAGCACTTCTTTACGTGCAGTAAAAATGGCTGATTGACTGATAGGCTTGCTGTCAATAGCGGTATTATTTTTTTCCCCTAAAGCTTCTTGCCGGGCAAGGGTTAGAATTTGTTTTTCATGTTCTGGTTTTGGGAAGTCAACATTCACATGTAATAAGAAGCGGTCTAGTTGCGCCTCAGGAAGTGGGTAAGTGCCCTCTTGCTCAATAGGATTCTGAGTGGCCATGACGAGGAAAAGTTCCGGTAAGGGATAACTCGTTGACCCTACTGTAATTTGTCGTTCAGCCATGGCTTCAAGTAATGCGGCTTGCACTTTAGCAGGCGATCGGTTGATTTCATCGGCTAACACAAGATTATGAAATAACGGGCCTTTTTGGAATTCAAAAGTGCTAGTTTGCGGGCGATAAATTTCGGTACCGGTTAGGTCAGCAGGCAATAAGTCTGGGGTAAATTGAACGCGGTGGAAGTTTGTTTCAATACCTTGACTTAGGCAATTAATGGCGCGTGTTTTTGCTAATCCCGGAGCACCTTCAACTAAAAGATGGCCGTCAGCGAGTAACGCGATTAACATGCGGTTAATTAAATTTTCCTGACCAATAATATGTTGGCCAAGATAAGATCTGAGTTGCTTGATGGCTTCGATTGCTGTGTTGTTAATCTGGTTCATGAAGTCAAAATGTAATGAATTAAAGGGCTAGCGACTGAAGCATTATGCACATTCAGAAAGGCACATATTTTAGCTCAGTTTAGGTTGAAAAAAAACCTTTAGTAAGGCTGATAATGGATTGTTTTTTCGTAGAGGCATAGATAGAAAGATAACCTGATTGTTTGCTTTTTTCGGTACAATTGTGCTTTGCCATTAAATTATTTAAGTATTATGCGTTCTTATAAAGAGTCTCCGGTGGCGACCACCCAATTGCCCCCGGGTATTGCTTTTATTATCGGTAATGAGGCCGCTGAGCGATTTAGTTATTATGGTATGCGCTCAATTCTTGTGGTTTTTATGACTCAGTATCTCATGAATGCTTCCGGTCAACTGGCTGTTATGTCAGAACAAGAGGCGCAGGGGTATTTTCACCTGTTTGTTTCTGCCGTGTATATTACCCCGGTATTAGGTGCTTTGTTGGCAGATGGTGTGTGGGGTAAATACCGGACCATTATTTATTTATCGGTGGTTTATTGTTTAGGTCATTTCGTACTGGCGTTGGATGATACGCGGATGGGTTTGTTACTGGGCCAGTCATTAATTGCCTTAGGTGCCGGGGGCATTAAACCTTGTGTTTCGGCACATGTGGGTGATCAGTTTGGTCGTTCTAATCAGTTTCTATTAAGCAAGGTGTTTAGTGGGTTTTATCTGGCTATTAATTTAGGAGCCTTCTTTTCAATGTTAGCGATTCCCTGGATATTAGAACATTATGGCGCAAAGTCTGCCTTTTTGCTCCCCGGTATTTTAATGTTATTGGCAACAGTTATTTTCTGGTCTGGTCGTTATCGTTTTGTGCATATTCCTCCCGCGGGCAAGGTTTTTTTAAGTGATGTTTTGAGTAAAACCGGTATTAAAGTACTGGGTAAGTTGTCTGTTATTTATATTTTTATTGCGGTATTTTGGGCGTTGTTTGACCAAACCGGTTCGTCTTGGGTGTTACAGGCGCAGAAAATGGACCGACAACTTTGGGGTTTTGATATTCTACCGTCGCAAATTCAGGCCGTTAATCCTTTGTTGATTATAATGTTAGTCCCGTTGTTTTCTTATTATCTTTATCCGCAATTAAATAAATGGTTTAACTTAACGGCATTAAGAAAAATTGCCATTGGGTTATTTGTTACAACCCTTGCTTTTATGATTCCGAGTTGGATACAAATGCAAATTGACGTGGGTTTAAGACCTCATATTGGTTGGCAGTTGTGTGCGTATTTACTGTTGACGTCAGCGGAAGTTATGGTCTCGATTACTTGTCTTGAGTTCTCTTATACGCAAGCGCCGAAAACAATGAAGTCCTTTGTTATGGCTTTTTATATGTTGTCAGTGGCGGTCGGAAATTTGTTTACCAGTGCCGTTAATTTCTTTATACAGAATGATGATGGGAGTAGTAAACTGGCAGGCGCGGACTACTTTTGGTTTTTTACTTTGTTAATGTTAGCGACGGCTTTATTGTTTATATGGGTGTCGCGTAATTATACTGAAACGACTTATTTACAAGATGAATGTTAATGTGAAGAATATTTTAGTGACCGGTTGTTCTACCGGTATTGGCCTTGATGCTATCGAGGCATTAAGGACACGCGGTTATCGAGTGATTGCATCGGCTAGAAAGAGTGAAGATGTTAACAGATTGGCAGCGTTGGGTTTTGACGCCATTCAACTTGACTTGAACGACAGTGACAGCATTCGAGGCGGCGTTGCGAAAGTTGCTAAATTAACGGATGGAAAAATTGATGCTTTATTTAATAATGCAGGGTTTGGTCAGCCCGGTGCGGTGGAAGATTTAACGCGAGACGTATTGCGACAGCAATTTGAAACCAATGTTTTTGGTTGTCATGAATTAACCTGTTTGATTTTGCCTTATATGCGCAAAAATGGGCAAGGACGCATTATTTTTAATAGTTCTGTTTTAGGATTCGCGGCAATGCGGTTTAGAGGGGCTTATAATGCCAGTAAATTTGCGCTGGAGGGCTTGGTAGATACCTTGCGTTTAGAATTACACGGAACTAATATTCAGGTTGTTTTAATTGAGCCAGGGCCTATTTTAAGTGCCTTTAGAACGAATGCTTTTGAATTGTATAAGGCCAACATTAATAAGGACAAAAGCGCTCATTTAGAGACCTACTTAGCGTTAGAGGCGCGTCTTGAGACGGTGGGTGCAGCGGTGCCCTTTACGTTGCCTGCCAGTGCAGTGAGTACCAAGGTGATTGCCGCACTTGAATCATCGAGGCCGCGCATACGTTACTACGTTACCGTGCCGACCTATTTATTTGCTTATTTAAAAAGGCTTTTGCCCGGGCGCTGGTTGGATACAATTTTGAGGCAGGTTAACTAATTGGAAGTCATTTTTTATAGAGTCTTTTTAAATGCGTAAAGTAACTCAAGTTTTAGTCTTATTTTTGAGTTGTGTTTTTTTTTATGGTTGTAGCGCGACCAAGCCGTCTAATATAAAAAATATATGCGCAATTTTTGGTGAGAAGGAGGATTGGTATGATCATGCCAATGACGCTTATCAGCGGTGGGGATCATCGATTCCCGTCATGATGTCAATGATGTACCAAGAGTCGAGTTTTAACGCGGATGCCAAGCCCCCCCGAACAACTTTTTTATGGATTTTTCCAGGCCCTCGGCTAACATCGGCTTTTGGTTATGCACAAGCACTTGATATGACCTGGGATGGTTATCTGGAAAAAACCGGGCGGTGGTTTGCTGACCGAAATGATTTTGAGGATGCTATTGATTTTATTGGCTGGTATAACAATCAAAGTCATAAGCAGTCTAATATTGGGCTAAATGATAGTTATCATTTGTATTTGGCTTACCATGAGGGTCACGGCGGTTTTAATCGACGTAGTTTTAAGGGAAAATCATGGTTGAAGGCTGCAGCACGCAAGGTCTCGGCGCGTTCGCGCCAATATCAACGTCAACTTAAGGGTTGCGAACATCGATTTGAATCAGGGTGGTGGTTTTTTTAGATGAAAGTAATAATGTTATCCGGAGTGCTGCTGTGACAAAACATATTGGATTAATGGTTTTATTGTTTTTGATGAGTAAGACTGCGCTGGCTTGTTATACGCCATCCTTGTCGGATGAGATTAATTTTAGAAATTGTCAGTTGGCGGTACAACGGGATGCTGTTGAGGCGCAGTATTATATGGGGTTTATGTATCATTATCGGAAAGGTGTTTATAGAGATTACCAAAAAGCTCGGGAATGGTATTTAAAGGCGGCAAGTCAGAATCACTCCGGTGCTCAAAATCAATTGGGGGTGATGTTTGAGTTAGGGCAAGGCGTGCTTTTAAATTATAAAAAAGCCAAGGATTGGTATTTGTTATCAGCACAACAAGGTGATGCAGATGGACAAATAAGTGTAGGTTGGTTGTATCAGTATGGGAAAGGTGTTCGCTATGATGAAAAAGAAGCAGCGAGGTGGTATTTAAGAGCGGCTGAACAAGGTAGTGCTAAAGGGCAATACAATCTAGGTGCGTTGTATCAGTTTTCAATCCG
>MPSY01000067.1 GCA_001901525.1 Methylococcales bacterium OPU3_GD_OMZ
ATTAAGAACCGGTGCTAAATCATCCATAGGAACAACCTGTTCAATTTGCACACCCGGGAACATTAAAATATCCAATGCTGAAAGCAATTGTGATTCTTTCATCACCCCTTCTATTTCTTCAGTCGCTGAAACTATCGCTTGAACAACAGAGGTATTAATTTGCACCGATGAGGTTGTTGCTATTATTTTCTTATAACTCAAAACACACTCAATTTTACCACGACTTAACGATTGCCCCAGTAAGCTACGAATATCCGACTCGGCAAATCTGAAAAGTTCTGGCAGCTTTATCGTCAAGTCACTATAGCGATGATTAACTGAACGCAATTCACAATGAATACTCATCTGCGCCATACCCGTTTCACCACTTGCAAAGGCTGTCATACTTCTAATCATATTACTCAACTACCACCAAAAAAATTAATCTATCTTATCAAAACCATTATAAAGTACTGGTAATCAAAATAACGATTTAAGCTTCAATGAACTTTACCTGAGTGCATACTGAATCCATCATAAACGACCAAATACGGTATAATCTTTCAATTTCATACTAAGGCAGACTCATGAGACCCAGCGGACGCACCCCAAACCAACTAAGAGACATTAACATCACTTGTGGCTATACTAAACATGCTGAAGGCTCTGTATTAATTGAGTTCGGTGAAACCCGAGTCCTTTGTAATGCCAGCGTTGAAAATCGTATTCCTCGTTTTCTCAAAGGTTCTGGACAAGGCTGGGTTACTGCAGAATACGGCATGTTACCCCGCTCAACCCATAGCCGCATGAAACGCGAAGCCGGTATGGGCAAACAAGGTGGACGCACTCTGGAGATTCAACGCCTTATTGGTCGCTCACTGCGTGCTGCGATGCGTCTCGACTATTTAGGTGAAAAAACCATCACGATAGACTGCGATGTCTTGCAAGCCGATGGCGGCACCCGTACGGCTGCAATTACCGGGGGTTTTGTCGCCTTAAACCTTGCAATCAATAAATTACTCGCCGAACGGCAAATTAAGAAAAACCCAATCATTGGTCAAATTGCATCGATTTCAGTGGGTATTTTTCAAGGCGTTCCTATCCTTGACCTTGATTACCAAGAAGACAGCAATGCTGAAACTGACATGAATATCGTGATGAATGATGCCGGTGCATTTATAGAAATTCAAGGTACGGCTGAAGGTCATGCTTTTCGGAAAGAAGAATTAGATCAAATGACTGCTTTAGCAGAAGCAGGGATCTCCCAGTTATTAACACTTCAAAACGAAGCACTGAGCTAAACAGCATGCCAGCCAAAACCCAAGAAATTATTTTAGCCAGTGGGAATGTTGGCAAAATTCGTGAAATACAGGCCATATTAAACCAACACGTCATTGTTCCCCAGTCACAATTTAACTTGGTAGAAGCTGAAGAAACGGGCCAGACATTTATTGAAAATGCCCTCATCAAAGCACGTCATGCAACGACCTTGTGTCAACGCCCCGCTATTGCCGATGACTCAGGACTGGTTGTTGATGCACTTGAGGGTGCCCCGGGCGTCATTTCCGCACGTTATGCCGGCGAACAAGCAAGCGATGCCGAAAATCTTGCCAAAGTTTTACAGCAATTAGGCAACACGCCAGCGGCAAAACGTAGCGCCCGATTTATTTGTGTCATCGCTTTTTTAAAATACCCTGACGACCCTTGTCCCATCATTGCCCAAGGCGTTTGGGAAGGACAAATCTTATTTGAACCCAAGGGGAAGAATGGCTTTGGTTATGATCCCATCTTTTGGGTTCCTGAAAAAAACTGTAGCTCCGCAGAACTTAATTCGGCAATCAAAAACAGTTTAAGCCACCGCGGCCAAGCCTTACAACAATTTCAACAACAGCTAAAGCATTCATCTGCTTAAAATTTATTTCCTTATCGCTGTCAACAGCGCCCATGAAACCCACTCAACCTCTTCCTTTAAGCCTCTATATACACTTTCCTTGGTGCCTTAAAAAATGCCCTTATTGTGATTTTAATTCACATGAATTTACCGGAGAACTGCCGGAACAAAACTACATCAATGCCTTACTAACAGACCTAGAACAAGATATTAACTTCTTTAAAGAGTCCCGACCGATTAAGAGTATTTTCATGGGCGGCGGCACCCCCAGCCTTTTTTCCCCAGACGCTATTCACTCTTTATTAGCAAATATCAAAAAACTAATCCCGGTAAACGCCACTGCAGAAATTACCCTTGAAGCCAACCCCAGTACTTTTGAAAATCAAAAATTTTCAGAATTTAAGAGCGCCGGTATTAACCGACTCTCTATCGGGATTCAAAGTTTTAATGATTCATTACTGAAGAACCTAGGTCGCACCCATAATAGCCAAATGGCTATGAATGCCGGAGCAATAGCGCACTCGGCCGGATTTAATAATTTTAATCTTGATCTAATGTTTGGTTTACCCGAGGGCTCTCTAAAAACTAGCCTTTACGATATAAAAACAGCCATTTCATTACAACCCAGCCATATTTCGTTCTACCAATTAACCCTTGAGCCTAATACCTATTTCCATAAGTTTCCCCCAACGCTACCTCCGGATGATGACATCTTTCACACACAAACAATTTGCCAGCAACATTTAAGTGAATACCAATTTCAGCAATATGAAATATCTGCATACGCACAATTAAACAAACAATGCCAACATAACCTGAATTACTGGACCTTTGGTGATTACCTCGGTATTGGTGCCGGTGCTCATGGTAAGATCAGCCAGCAAGCACCCGATACCCTGTACCGTTATTGGAAACTCAAAAATCCACAACACTATCTTAACGCTGCAGGCAGTGATAAACGCATGGGCAACTGCACGACGATCGCAACCCCTGAATTACCGTTGGAATATCTCATGAATCAACTGCGCTTAACCCAAGGCTTTCATCTTTCTGATTATCAAAATAAAACAGGACTGCCAAGCTCATCACTCTACCCGGCATTACAACAATGCATCGACCTGGAATTATTGACCCTGAATCAGAATCATGTCCGTTGCACACCTCAAGGCTGGAATTTTATAGATCGCATCTTAGAACAATTTTTTGTCGATTAAAGCGCCCCCCGTTTCACGTTAACCCCATGTATAATAGCGGCGTAACACTCTAAATCAATTTAAGATTATGCTTGATTTCCAAAAAAACTTTATTACTTACGCCCTGAATGCGCATGTGCTCAAATTTGGTGAATTCACTTTAAAATCTGGCCGCAAAAGTCCTTATTTTTTTAATACCGGATTATTTAACACGGGGAAACAACTTGGAAAATTAGGCGAATTCTATGCCCTAGCCCTACAACAATCAAATTTAAACCCTGATGTTCTTTATGGCCCTGCCTACAAAGGTATTCCTTTGGTCAGCACCACATCGATTGCCTGTAGCCAACTGCTTAATAAAGACACCCCCTTCACCTTTAACCGTAAAGAAGCCAAAGACCATGGCGAAGGCGGCGCCCTCGTGGGGGCACCCTTGCACGGTCAAATCCTAATTTTAGATGACGTCATAACCGCCGGTACATCCGTCCGTGAGTCTGTTGAAATCATCACCCAAGCAGGCGCAACCCCTTGCGGTGTTTTAATTGCTTTAGACCGCCAAGAAAAAGGCCCCAATAATCGTTCAGCAATTGCCGAAGTAGAAGAAGAATTCAAAATACCGGTTATTTCTATCATTAATCTAGAAACCATTATTAGCTACCTGACTCAGCAACCCCAATTTAAAGATAAATTAGCGATCATCACTGACTATCAAAACAGCTACGGTATAACCTCTTAGACTTTACGAAAAATAAGATCCCAAACACCGTGTCCTAGACGAATACCCCGATTTTCAAATTTTGTTAGTGGCCGATAATCGGGACGCGGACAAAAATCACCACCGGGGCTTTCATTAAATAAAGTGTTACTTTCTCCGGTAACCGCTAACATAACCTCGGCGTATGCCTGCCAGTCGGTCGCCATATGTAAATAACCACCGGACTGAAGCTTTTGACTCACTAACGCAATAAAATGACGGTTAACAATACGCCTTTTATGGTGGCGCTTTTTCGGCCATGGATCTGGAAAAAAAAGCTGCACGCCTGACAAACTATTATCACTTATTTTTTCCGATAAGATTTCTATTGCATCATGGCAATAGACTCTGACATTATGGGTCTGGGTATTCTCAAGATCCAATAATAAATGCCCAACACCCGGTCGGTGAACCTCTATACCAATATAATCTTGCTCCGAATTAACACGTGCCATCTCAGCAAGCGCTTGGCCATTACCAAAACCTATCTCAACAATCAACGGGGCTTGCCGACCAAAAATCGACATTGCCTCTAATGGTTTTTCATATGATAATCCATATTTATCCCACCACTGCTCCAATGCAAACTGTTGCCCCGGTGTGATTCGTCCCTGCCGCCTTATAAAGCTACGGATAGCCGGAGTTTTAATTTTTAATGGATCAAGCATTTAGAATTTACACGGGAATCAGACAAAAAAACCAGCCGCTTAACGCCGCGACAATAAAACAAAGAATGTGTCGATTAGACAAACTAAACCACCCTTATAACTTACAAAAACAACCCATCAATCGGTGACGATGCGGAGGCAAATCGCTTCCGCGGCATCCGTCCTGCTCGATACGCTTCTCTGCCCGCTTCAATCCCTTTTCTCATTGCCAATGCCATTAAAATAGGCTCTTGCGCTTCCGCAATGGCCGTATTCATGAGCACGCCAGCACAGCCTAATTCCATCGCAACCGCCGCATCTGAGGCAGTACCAACGCCCGCATCGACTAAGATAGGAACGCTGGCATTCTCAACAATGGTCAGAATATTATAAGGATTTCGTATTCCCAATCCGGACCCAATTGGCGCTGCCAATGGCATCACTGCGACACAACCAATATCCTCCAATTGCTTTGCAACAATGGGATCATCATTGGTATAAACCATCACATCAAAACCATCAGCAACCAATATTTTAGCTGCATCTAATGTCGCTACTATATCTGGAAAAAGTGTTTTTTCATCGCCTAAAACTTCCAATTTAACCAAACGATGGCCGTTTAAAAGTTCTCTGGCTAAACGGCAAGTACGAACGGCGTCGTCAACCGTATAACACCCTGCCGTATTCGGTAAAATAGTAAATTTATCCGGTGCAATAATATCGAGCAAATTAGCTTCATCAGGGTTTTGACCAATATTCGTTCGTCGTATAGCAACCGTTACGATCTCTGCACCACTGGCCTCAATCGCCAAGTACGTTTCATTTAAATCTTTATATTTACCTGTACCGACTAACAGGCGTGAATGAAACGTTTTATCTGCTATGGTGAATGCATCGCTTTGTCCACCGCCAATAGCTTGCACGATTTCTAAACGATCATTAGCAGTCAAGATCTTACTCACATATTGATCAAAGGGTAAGATTTCCTTATTCAACTCAACAGCTATGCGCTTATTTTCATAACCTAAGTCACTGACGAGCTCTGCAATACTTGAACCTTCTTTCAGTGCTTTTTTCTCACCATTTACATAAATATCCATACGGTTAACCTTTAATTCTCATTACTATTTCTACGTTTTATGACTGCATCTGCTAATACTTTAAGCAAATCAACCGTGTCTTCCCAACCCAGACAAGCATCCGTGATGCTCTGCCCATACACCAATGGCTGAGCACTGGTGACATCTTGGCGACCGGCAACCAGATGACTTTCAATCATCGCGCCAATAATACGATGATCTCCACCGGCAATCTGGCCGGCAACATCCTCACCCACCAGAAGTTGACGGTGACACTGTTTCATACTATTGGCATGACTAAAATCTATCATAATATTTGCCATTAATTGTGCGTTCTCTAATACATTTGCTGCTTGGTCCACACCCACCGCATCATAATTCGGACCATCGTGACCACCTCTTAAGATCAAATGGGTATCTTCATTACCCATTGTCGAAAAAATAGCTGAATGCCCAGCATGGGTCAATGATAAGAAATGATGCGGACTCCTTGCACAGCCAATCGCATCAACAGCAATTTTAACCGTACCGTCGGTTGCATTCTTAAAACCAACGGCGCAAGACAAACCCGATGCTAACTCTCTGTGTACTTGACTCTCAGTCGTTCTGGCGCCAATTGCACCCCAAGAAATTAAATCAGAAACATATTGTGGGGTGATTAAATCTAAATATTCAGTCGCTGCTGGCACCCCTAAACTATTAACGTCCACCAACAATTTACGCGCAACACGTAAACCCTTATTGATATTAAAACTGGCATCTAAGTCAGGATCGTTAATTAACCCCTTCCAGCCCACGGTAGTACGTGGTTTCTCAAAATAAACCCGCATAATGATAATTAACTCGCCCTGAAAGCTCTTTTTAATCTGAGTCAAGCGTTCAGCATAGGCCAACGCAGCCTCTGGATCATGAATAGAGCAAGGACCCACAACGACAACCAAACGGTCATCCTCACCACTAAGAACGTGGTGAATGTCTTCTCTAGCCTCCAAAACAGTTTTCGCCGCCGACTCTATAATCGGTAATTCACGATGAACCGCATCAGGAACAATGACCTCCTTTGTTTCACTAATACGAAGATCGTCTGTATTTAGTTTTTTCTCTAAAATATTTACCATTTCTTAACTAATTAAGTCAGCGCCATAAAGCTATGTTTAAACTTTTCAATTCTACCTTTTTTAGCAATAAATTGTTAGCACTGACCCGTTAAATTTTGTCCTTGTTGTTCTTGAAAGCACACTTAGAAAGTACCTCGACAAAATGCTTCACTCGAAATATCTCACGATTACGGCACCTCTTGTATCAACTCTGGCTACCTTCCCTTTGTTTATTATTTTTTATAAGGTCGTGTCTTCCGCCCTAAAAAAATATAAACTATCCCTTACTCAGGCTATTAATGGTATTGACCTTCAACCATGACCGCATTCCCACACGACCAGGCACTTGATCCGGAAAAAATCAACCAAGAAACAGCCAAAATAAAGTGGGCTGAATTACAACGTTTTTTCGCAGCAGGACAAACCATCTACATTGCATCCGAACTGGACCTTATCAATACCGCCCAGCACATTGCTGCAGACAACAAAACCCTCATTGAACAAGCCATGACTAATAAAACCATTCATCCGGTTACCGATAACCAAGCCAAAGAATGGCTTGCCAACGATATTACAACCTGGACCGTTGTGGTAAAGCCCTGGCTACTGGTTCAACCCATCACCCACAAACCCGACTAAGGCTAACTGTTACTATGGGCCGCTGGAGACCGCCACCCCCACAATCCTCGCCTTACATTAGCGCTGAAGGTTTTGAGACATTACAACTTGAATTAAAAGACCGCTGGCAGAAACGCAAAAGTGTCACCGAGGCCTTATCAGCCGCCGCCGCTGAAGGCGACCGTTCTGAAAATGCCGAATATATTTATCGAAAAAAAGAGCTCCGTGAAATTGATCATCGTATCCGTTACCTGCAAAAAAGGCTGCCTAATCTTAAAGTCATCCGAGAACAGCCCTCCGATCTGACGCGTATTTTTTTTGGTGCTCAGGTCTCTCTTAAAAATGATCAAAACACAACCGTGCAATACCGCATAGTCGGGCCCGATGAAATAACATGCTCTGGTAACATCAGTTTAGACTCTCCATTGGCCAAGGCCTTATTAAGAAAATCTACCCACGACACGGTCTCAATTTCCACTGAATACGGTAAAAAAACCTACACCATACTCAACATCACCTATCTTTGAAAATGAAACAATTATTGCTGCTAAGACACGCAAAATCAGACTGGTCTACGCAATGTTCCGATATCAATCGACCCCTTAACCCTCGCGGCGACGCTAATGCACGACTGCTTGGGAAATGGCTTCAGAAAAATCCAGACAGTCATCCTGATTATATCCTCTGTTCACCGGCTAAACGCGCTCTGGAAACCGTACAAATAGCAATGAAATCATTATCCCCCCGCTTACCCGTCTATAATCACGACCGCCTTTATCTTGCATCGATTACTGATATTCTTAAAATACTTGCAACCGTTGATAACCGCTATCAACGTGTGCTCTTGGTTGGCCACAACCCAGGGTTTGAACAATTATTAAACTGGCTAACAGAAACCTATGAATATGAATTGAGTTCTGGAAAGATAGTCACCACCTGCAATCTCGTAAAACTGATACTACCGGTTACGGAAAAACCCTTTCAACAAGGTCAATCACAACTGGTTTTTTTAAAACGCCCTGAAGATTTTAAAAACGATTTAGGGATTAATTAATGGCTGAATCTTGTCAGCAGAGCGAACCGGCTGCACGACCTTATCACCCTCGGTCGCTTGATAATCCATATCCCTTATACCGTTCAAATAATTCAGTTCAAATGCTTTCGTACCTTCTCGATGCCATCGCGTAGACACGCCGTCCAACTGTCCATCCTTATAATTTGCTGACCATTCCAATTGGCCGTTATCATACCACTCCTGAACCAAACCATCATACTGACCAAGCCGATAAAAACCATCCCAAGCCTTCTGGCCATTGCCATACCACAGTGTTATTTGTCCATCCATGACACCTTGTCGAAAATAACCTTCTTGTTTTTTCTGACCATTCCGATGCCACAATAAAACAAAACCATCGAGGTCACCCTCAAGATAACCGCCTAATTCTGCAAGCTGTCCCTCTGGATACCAAATAAAATTAGTTTTATCCAATAACCCTTCCGTGTAATTCGCTTCCTGTTTACGCTGCCCATTTTCATACCACTGACTAAAACGCCCGTGTAATTGACCCTTCTGATAATGTTCATAACGTGCTAGCTGACCATTCTCATACCAAAAAAACTGATCTGAATGTAAAAAGCCATCGCGATAATTATTCTCTTGTTTTTTCTGTCCATTCTCATACCATTGAGTCACCAATCCCTCTAATTCACCCCTTTCACGTACCCCTTCCCAAGCCTTTTGATCATGTAAATACCAAACCGTTTCAAAACCTTCTGTACCTAAAAGGGCACTATTTTCCACCGATTGTTTTTCACCGTTATCTAAAATAACAAAATAACGATCCGTTATCAGAACAGGCTCAACGCTTAATAACTGTTCAGTACCGACTTCACCCTTATCCGTCACCGGTAGTTGCGCTAAAACAATACCATTGTGGAGCATTAACAATAAAAAGATATTCCTCATGGCCATCATTTTCTCTTTAAAATAATCGTTAAAACTTTATTCAATCTTCAATAATAACAATTATTAACTTTATGCAAAAAATACTTTCCTGCTGTACTTAATTTTCATAAGAATCACAGAACCAACCCACACTAAACATATTCTTCTTTAATACCTTCAGTCGTATCAGTAATCGTATCAATACCCATCGCCGTTTCCTTAATCTCTTCAAAATCAATATCATCACAAGCCACCAATTCTTCTTCCGATGCGTCCGCAAAATCCTGACAAAACCACTCAAAGGCTTCTTCAATACTGCCTACTTCCTCATCATCAAAACCATAAGCTCCATTTTTGGTAATCACCGTGCCATCCAAACGATAAAAATCAATGTGAAACTCTATTTGATATGCCATATTTCCTCCTACTCTCATTTAATCAACCTTTTAAATCCGCTCTTTTTCCAATGCCAATTCAAAAAAGACTATTACCATACCTTTTATCGGAACAACAAACATAAAAAAACCCACATCATCATAAAGATCATGCGGGTTTGTTTAAGTCACTATACTTTCCGTAAAAACTAATTA
>MPSY01000068.1 GCA_001901525.1 Methylococcales bacterium OPU3_GD_OMZ
TACCTAGGCCTAAAGCCGTTATTTTTGATCTTGACGGGACCTTATTAGATACCGAGCGACTATACAGCTTGGCAACGCAAGAAATTGTTGATCCTTATGGGAAAACATTCGATTTGACCCTTAAAAGAAAGGTGATGGGCGGCGATGCCCGCGTTGGAGCCGCTTTAGTAATTAATCGTCTTGATCTGCCATTAACGGTTGATGATTTTCTGAATAAAAGAGCCGTAATACTTAAAAAGTTATTTGTTAATTCTCAAGAAATAGTGGGTGCTGGGGATTTTTTAGCCGAACTCAGTAGCAAAGGAATTCCTCTCGCGTTAGCCACCAGTTCTAATCAGGCATTGTGTCAGTTGAAACTGAGTCGCCATCGTTGGAAAACACTTTTTAGTGAAATAGTTTGCGGCGATAATCCGGGATTAAGTAATCCTAAACCTGCGCCTGATATTTTTCTGATGTGTGCACGTGCATTAAAGCAATCACCTTATAATTGTGTTGTTTTTGAAGATTCAGTGAATGGGATAACAGCGGCAGTGTCGGCAGGGATGTCTGTGGTGGCTATTGAGAGTCCCTATGTTGCAACCGATGATCTGTCTGGAGCAGATGTGATAATAGAAAATTATCAACAGCACAGCCGCTTATTTGCACAGTGGGCATAATAACGGTTCCCAAATCACCAATACTGACCGAAGGCTGCTAAGTTTTACTGTCATTTCTATGGCGGATAGCAAATATCTTTTTAGGCCACGGCATTTTTGAGTTTGAAAAAATAAAATCGGTAGCATTTTTAGAATGACTCTGTCGGGAATAATGGCGTAGGAATTAACATTTAAATCAAATGACTCTAGCGATAATGATCTTGGTATAATTTTTAGTCGACTTGATTAAAAATAAACTATGGCTGACAAAAATCTATTTAAAAATGAATCCGTTGTTGAATCATTAAAAGTACCCCCAAATTCAATTCAGGCCGAACAAGCTGTGTTGGGGGGCTTGATGCTCGATAACGAAGGTTGGGATAAGGTTGCGGAGCATGTCTCCGAGGAAGATTTTTACCGTAAAGAACACCGCTATATTTTTAGGGCGATTAGTCAATTAGCCGCGAAGATGGACCCTTTTGATGTAGTAACGGTTTCAGAAATGTTGGAAACTATGGGTGAAATCGAGTCGGTTGGTGGCTTGGCTTATGTCGGTATGTTGGCCAAGGATACACCCACGGCAGCTAATATAGACTCGTATGCGAAGATCGTTCGGGACCGTTCCGTACTCCGGCAACTAATTCATGTAGGGACTACTATTTCAGGCTCTGCATTTAATACGGAGGGTCAGGAAACTTCACAGTTATTAGAAAATGCTGAACGGCAGGTGTTTGAAATCGCCGAGCAGCAGCAGCGTGGAAAAAGTGGTTTTATTCCAGTGCGTTCGTTACTGGCAAAAGCGGTTGATAAGATAGAAAGTCTTTATGAGCAAGATAATCCTATTACTGGAGTCAGCACCGGATTTACTGATTTTGATGAAATGACATCGGGACTGCAAGCCTCTGACTTGGTTATTGTTGCCGGCAGACCTTCAATGGGTAAGACAACTTTTGCGATGAATTTGGCAGAAAATGTTGCCATTAAAGCCAAAAAACCCGTTGCTGTTTTTAGTATGGAAATGCCGGGAGATCAGTTGGCGATGCGGATGATGTCTTCTTTAGGGCGAATTGATCAGCATAAAGTACGGACGGGTAAGTTAGATGATGATGAATGGCCGAGAATGACATCAGCCATTAATTTATTGGCGGAAACACAATTGTTTATTGATGATACCGCTGCTTTGACGCCGACAGAAGTGCGCTCACGGTCACGGCGGTTAATGCGGGAACACGGTCAATTAGGGTTAATCGTTCTTGACTATTTACAATTGATGCAGTCACCGTCAAGTGGTGAAAATCGAGTCCAACAAATTTCAGATATTTCACGTAATTTGAAGGCATTGGCAAAAGAATTAAATGTTCCGGTGGTTGCACTGTCGCAGTTAAATCGAAATTTGGAGCAACGACCGAATAAACGTCCGGTGATGTCTGATTTAAGAGAGTCAGGCAGTATTGAGCAAGATGCGGATGTGATTGTCTTTATTTATCGTGATGAAGTTTATAATGAAGACAGCCCAGATAAAGGGGTGGCAGAAATTATTATTGGTAAGCAGCGTAATGGTCCGATTGGGACTTCTCGGCTAACGTTTTTGGGCCAATATACCCGATTTGAAAATTATACGGGGTACCAGTACGACAATGAGGACTATGAATGACCCCAGTCGCTTACGGGGTTTTGGATTTAGCTGCGCTGCGTCATAACTTAACAAGAGTTAGAGAGTATAGCGGAGGGGTTCGTGTTTTGGCCGTGATTAAGGCCAATGCTTATGGTCATGGGTTAATAACCGTGGCCAAGGCATTAGAGGCGGCCGACGCCTTGGCCGTTGCACGGGTTCACGAAGCGATTGAGTTGAAGAAAGAAGGAATAACCCAACGTATCGTGGTGTTAGAAGGGTTTAGTTCGGTTGAAGAATTAAATGTTCTGGTTGAAAATGGATTTGAGGCGGTTGTGCACAATACTGAGCAGCTCGCATGGTTGGAGCATTGTTCTCAGGTTAGAGCGATTACCGTCTGGTTGAAGTTAGATACCGGTATGAATCGGTTAGGGTTCAGCGCCTGTGACTTCCACCAAGCCTATCATCACTTAGTTAATTGTTCAGTGGTTAAGCCGGCTATGGTATTGATGACCCATTTAGCCAATGCTGACTTGATTGACGATATGATGACAAGCCAGCAAATTAATCAATTTAATACTTCAGTGAATGGGCTGAGCGGTGAAAAAAGTATTGCAAATTCAGCCGGTATTTTGGCTTGGAAGGATTCTTATGCGGATTGGGTGCGGCCCGGGTGTATGTTATTTGGAGTATCGCCTTTTTTGGGTAAGGATTCATGCGCTTTTAATCTTAAACCGGTGATGGGTTTTTATTCGCGTTTAATAGCGGTGAAAAGTGTTCAAAAAGGCGAGGCTATCGGTTATGGCGGACAGTGGCGGTGTGAGAGAACAACCTTAATGGGCGTGGTCGGCGTGGGTTATGGTGATGGTTATCCGCGTCATGCACCATCAGGAACACCGGTTCTGGTTAATAAGACCCGAGTGCCGTTAATCGGCCGCGTTTCAATGGATATGTTGACGGTTGATTTAGCTGATTGTCCTGAGGCTGTGGTTGGTGACCCGGTTACCTTATGGGGTGTCGAGTCGTTACTGGTAGAAGAAATTGCAAAGTACGCAAATACCATCCCTTACACTTTGTTGTGTGGCATTACCCAGCGGGTACAGTTCATAAATAATGGGGATAGCTTATGTTAATTGACCGTTTTTTTATTATTTAAAATGGCTAAACAAAAAGTTATTTTTCAATGTACGGAATGTGGTTTCCGTTGTTCTAAGTGGGCCGGTCAGTGCGCGGGGTGTGAGCAGTGGAATACGTTGGTTGAGGTGATTGATGAGGTACTGCCAACGGCAAGTCGGTTTGCAGGTTTTACCGGTACGGCTGGGCGGCAAGGTGTTGTTAGCCTTTCTGAAGTCAGTGCCGATGAAATTTCCCGTTTTTCGAGCGGACTTGATGAACTGGATCGTGTCTTAGGAGGTGGTATTGTGCCGGGTTCTGCCGTTTTGATTGGCGGGGACCCAGGTATAGGGAAGTCAACCTTATTATTGCAAGCGATGGTTGCATTAAGTCAGCAATTAAAGACTTTGTATATAACGGGGGAAGAATCTATTCAGCAATTGAGTCTACGTTCTAAGCGGTTGTGTCTTAAGAGTGACAAGTTACGGGTACTATCTGAAACAGCGGTGACCCGGATTTTTTCAATTGCTCAAGAAATGCAGCCAAAGGTGATAGTGATTGATTCCATCCAAACAGTTTATTCCGATCAATTACAATCGGCACCCGGCGCAGTAGGGCAAGTACGAGAATGTGCGGCACAATTGGTGCGTTTTGCTAAGCAAACGCAAACAACTATTTTTCTAGTTGGACATGTCACTAAAGACGGTGCATTAGCGGGTCCTCGGGTGCTTGAGCATATGGTTGATAGTGTGTTGTATTTTGAAGGTGATTCGGGGAGTCGGCATCGAATCATTCGGGCGATTAAAAATCGTTTTGGTGCTGTTAATGAACTCGGTGTTTTTGTAATGACTGAAACGGGTCTGCAAGAGGTTAAAAATCCATCGGCTATTTTTTTATCGCGACATGAGAGCGAGGTTTCAGGTAGTGTTGTGACGGTTACGCGAGAAGGCAGTCGTCCAATGCTTGTTGAGGTTCAAGCCTTAGTGGATGAAAGCCATGGTAGTAATCCGCGGCGGGTTGCTTTGGGGATGGAGCAAAATAGACTGGCAATGTTGTTAGCCGTTTTGCATCGCCACGGTGGTATTTCAATGGTAAATCAAGATGTCTTTGTTAATGTGGTTGGAGGCGTTCGAATCACTGAGACGGCCGGTGACTTGGCTGTTTTGATGGCTATTTTGTCGAGCTTTCGGGCCAAGCCTATCGCTAAGACCTGGATGGTATTTGGGGAGATAGGGCTAGCGGGGGAGATCAGGCCGGTACAAAATGGCGAAGAGCGGCTCCGTGAGGCGAGTAAGCAAGGATTTAATAAAGCTATTGTCCCACGTGCAAACGCTCCTAAGGTTTTAGATTCTGCTATTGATGTGGTGCTTGTTTCTACGCTTTCAGAAGCGTTAGCGGCGTTATCAGGCGATTAGTTTTTCGGGAGGAATTTGACTTGGGTGATCAGATTGCCATTACGTTTGATTATCTCTATGGTATGGCCGTGTAGGCGTAAACTGGTACCTGGTTCTGGAATAGTTTCCATAAACTCAATAATGAGTCCGTTAAGCGTTTTAGGTCCTTCAGTTGGAAGCGACCATGCAGTGATACGATTTAATTCGCGGATGGTAATGGAGCCATCAACTTGATGACTACCGTCTTTATTAAGGACAACTTCCATCGGTTCGGCAGTAATTTCGCTGATTAATTCATGGAGTAAATCATATTGGGTTACCAGTCCTTGAACATCACCATATTCATCGACAACCAGTGCGACTTCTAACTGTTCATTTTTGAAATTATGGATTTGGGTGTGGAGTGGCGTGGTATTGGGAATAAAATAAGGTTTAGTCAGATTTTTGCTAATGGTTTTATGACAAAAATCAGGGCTATACAAGTGAATGATAATGGTTCTTAATTGAATGATGCCAATAACTTTATCGATGCTTTTTTTATAAACAGGGAGTCTTGAGCTGGGCGACGTTTTTATTTGTTGAATGATGGCCTCAATGGGGTCTTCTAAATCAATGCCGTTAATTTCATTTCTAGGGGTCATGATATCTTCAACGGTTGCTGATTCTAAGTCCAAAATGCCTAAAAGCATTTTTTTATAACGTTCAGGCATGGCGGTATGAGCATCAGCCACAATACTTTTTAATTCTTCTGTGTCTAATTGCGTCTCGTTATTTGGATTGTTTTTGATGCCGAGTATCCGCAGTAACGAATTTGCAATCAAATTAATGACCCAGACTAAGGGGTAAAAGAGCTTGAGTAAAGGCGTGTAAACCCAAGCAGCAAAAAAGGCAAGTGATTGTGGCTTTATAGTTGCGAGTGTTTTGGGTGTTACTTCTGCAAAAATTAAAATGATGGCTGTTAATAAGAGTGTTGCAAAGGCAATTCCTGATTCACCATAAAGCCGAAGGGCAATAAGGGTTGCAACAGAAGAGGCTAAGATATTTACAAAATTATTGCCGAGTAGAATTAAACCGATCAGGCGGTCAGGGCGGTTCAGTAACTTTTGTGTGCGTACCGCTCCGGGATGATTTTTTTTAGCTAAATGGCGAAGGCGGTAACGATTTATGGCCATCAGGGCTGTTTCAGAGCCTGAAAAGAAAGCGGAGAAAATGATTAAGGCAAAAAGCAGTGAAAAGAGATAACTCAGTGGTATGTCGTTCAAGGAAGTGATCTAGAAAAGTTAAGTTGTAGGCTAGTTTCTACGATCAGCAGTTTTTGTCAAGTTTATTGCTAATAAAAATTCAAATTGTTCAAGAAAAGGGTGTGGTAAAGGCATAAAAAAAGCGATTTGAGGCAAAAGCGGACGTTATGAAGATTTTGTTGACTAAAAGACGGATTCTCCAAAGGTGCAGGGTAAAGGGAGTGTTGTGTCCTTGTTAGTGTTTATAGTATAATTAAACGTTTAACTTTTATCACCTTGCTCCATTGTTATTAATTGACGAGGGGCTCATAACCGAAAGGAGAAATAATGCGACATTATGAAATTGTCTTTTTAGTGCACCCAGACCAAAGTGGTCAAGTGTCGGCAATGGTATCACGCTATACAGCTACAATAGAAGCTGCTTCAGGAAAAGTTCATCGTTTAGAAGACTGGGGGCGACGCCATTTAGCATACCCTATTAAAAAAACTCACAAAGCACATTATGTGTTGATGAATGTTGAGTGCGATCAAGCCACACTTGAAGAATTAGAAAGTGGTTTTCGCTTTAATGATGCTATTTTGAGAAGTCTAACCTTGGTAAAAGATTCTGCTGTTACTGAGCCTTCACCTATTGCAAGTTCAATGGAAGCAGAGAAGAAAGAAACTTCGCGAACAACTGTGAGTGAAGAAGCGAGTGCTCCAGTTAAAGCTGAAAAACCCCAAGAATCTGTTGATAAAGAAGCACAGGACAAAACGAATGAGACCTAAAAATAATAAACCAAGAAGTAATAATTCACGGCAGATGAAACGCAAAAGGTTTTGTCGTTTTTCATCAGAAGAAAATGTGGTAATTGACTACAAAGATTTGGATTTGTTGGGTGAATATATTACTGAGACCGGAAAAATAGTTCCAAGTCGTATCACTGGAACAGCGGCTAAATATCAACGTCAATTAGCGATCGCCGTTAAACGGGCGCGTTTTATTGCCTTGATTCCATACTGTGATGCACATAAATAAGTAACGGTCGCGTTTAAAAGGGAGACAGTTTGGTGTTTTTTTTAGCTGAATATATGATGAAAGGGCGTATGCAAGCGGTATTAATTGCAACGACTTTTGCATTATTGTCTTTGTTGTTTCCGCCCATTACAGTACTGAGTTGCTGTGCTGTGGCGTTAGTGACATTGCGGAAAGGAGTTTTGGAAGGGCTTATTGTTTTACTGATAGCAGCGATGGTTGGTGCGGTTTTCAGTATTTTTTTGGTAGACAATTTTTTGTTTGTTTTTGGTTATGGGTTATTGATATGGTTGCCGGTATGGTTCATATCGGTGGTTCTTTTTGTGAGTCATAATTTAGCCCGGGCAATTGAAACAGCGGTGTTATTGGGTGTGGTGTCGGTTATTGGTTTTTATGTATTAATGCCAGATCCCGTTTTATTTTGGGAGGCTATGCTGAAGAACCTCATCGAACCAATGTTATCTGAAACGAACAATCAAGATATTTCAATTGAGCAGTTAACTCTTTCCGTTGAGCAGTTTAGTCATTACATGACAGGTATGGTGGCGGCGGGTTATATTTCAGGGGTTTTGTTAAGTGTTATTTTGGCAAGATGGTGTCAGGCAATGTTGTATTACCGGGAAGGTTTTAAACAGGAGTTTCTGGCATTAAAGACCAATAGGCGCATCGCTACTACCCTAATTGTTATGGTTTCATGCGGCCTATTTGCCGAGGGAACAGTTGCGGAAATAGCTTGGAATATGATCATACCACTGTTTGTTTTGTATACGTTTATCGGAATGGCTATTTTTCATGTTTTGCTGACTGCAAAAAGTAATTCTCGAACGATGGTATCCCTTTTTTACGGTTTTATGTTTATGTTTAGTTTTATAACACCTCTTGTTTTTTTACCAGTAGCAATCACGGGTTTGAGTGACAGCTGGTTAAATATGAGAGAGAAAATTTTAAATCAAGCCAATGGCTAATAACATTGGTTTCTTAACTCTATGGGTCATAGAGTAAAATTTGAGAGGTTAAGAAAATGGAAGTTATTCTTCTGGAAAAAATTGCTAATTTAGGGGCTTTAGGCGACCGTGTTTCAATTAAGTCGGGTTATGGGCGTAATTATTTAATTCCTCAGGGTAAAGCCGTTGCGGCAACGAAAGCAAAAATTGCTGAATTTGAGCAGCGTCGTGCTGAACTTGAGAAAAAAGAGGCTGATAAATTAGCGATTGAACAAGAACGTGCTGATAAGTTATCAGTACTTGAGATCATAATTACCCAGAAAGCGGGTGAAGAAGGTCGACTATTTGGTTCGGTAGGTACACAAGATATTGCTAATGCTATGACTGCAGCAGGCGTTGAAGTCATGAAGCATGAAGTACGTTTACCGGATGGTGTTATCCGTCAAGTTGGTGATTACAACCTTGACATTAGTTTACATTCTGATGTTACTGTCAATATTGCAGTTAAGGTGGTTGCAGAATAATTAGCTAAATGATTATTGTCACCGGCGGTGCTGGTTTTATTGGTAGCAATATAATCTACGGGTTAAACCAACGTGGTTTTGATGAGATTCTTGTTGTAGATAATTTAACCTTGGGTGTTAAATACAAGAATCTTGTCGACTGTGTTATCGCTGATTATATGGATAAGGATCTCTTTCTGGAGAAAATTCAGAAGGGTGACTTCGACAATACGCCGATAACCGCAGTGTTTCATGAGGGCGCCTGTTCTGCGACAACGGAGTGGGACGGTCGCTACATGATGGCTAATAATTACCAGTATAGTCAGATCTTGCTCAATTTCTGTGAGCGCCAACAAATTCCTTTTATTTATGCATCAAGTGCAGCCGTTTACGGTGATATCCGTGACTTTAAAGAAGACCCAAGTTTTGAGTCACCTTTGAATGTATACGGTTATTCTAAATATCTATTTGACCAGTATATTCGACGTCAACAGGATAAATTAACGACCCAAGTTGTCGGGTTGCGGTATTTTAATGTTTATGGTCCCAGAGAGAGTCATAAGGACAGTATGGCGAGTGTTGCTTATCATTTAAATAATCAACTGTTAGATGGTGGGTCAATACGTTTGTTTGAAGGATGTGACGGTTATAACAACGGTGAACAACGGCGTGATTTTATTTATATCAATGATGTCGTGGCTGTGAACTTATGGTTCCTGGATAATCCGGATAAAAGTGGAATATTTAATCTAGGAACAGGCCGTAGTCAAACGTTTAATGACGTTGCTCAGGCGGTCATTAATTTTCATGGTAGGGGAGCATTAACCTATGTGCCTTTTCCTGAGTATTTAGTCGGCTGTTATCAAAGTTTTACGGAAGCTAATCTTGAGAACTTAAGGGCATCAGGTTGCGGTCATCAATTTATGAGTGTAGAAGACGGCGTCAGTGATTACCTCACATGGCTAAACCCTAAGTAGTATTCCCTTTAAAGCAGTTAAATTTTGTGAAGTAATGCGCTAACCTTTTCTTATTTAGGTTGTAAATTTCTCGATAGCGGTCTGAATACCGTTGACATCGAGTTGGCAAATTTCTAA
>MPSY01000069.1 GCA_001901525.1 Methylococcales bacterium OPU3_GD_OMZ
AGATCCATAAGATCAACATATGCAGATCATATACATCGTTACTGATCCGAGTGACGCCCTTCGGCATATTCAATGCATACTCTGCATTCGCCTCCCCTAAGCCCAAAAGCATCAAGAACAGGTACGCAAAAATTTGCTTTGTTTTTTTCACGGAGGAATCTCCCAACATAATCTTAATCATCAATTTCCCAAAATAGCGGCCAGCCATTAAACGACAACCTACTTTACTAAAACCATCACGGATTGAGTCATAATCCAAAATTAACTCAATCACCTTAACAACAACTACTTATTTTGACTTACTAGCCAGATAAAACCGAACCATTTTACTGCATCACAATGATTTTATCAAAAAAAACACCTATAAACTCTTCCAAACTAGAAAACATAGCACTAACCACGCTTATCAATCCTGTGGATATTCAATAATAAAACCCCTATTTCATTATTAAAGTAACGCTACCACTGAATTCCCTTGGCTAATACTGAAAAATTCATCGTTTTATCGTACGGTATAATGCCCAATAACGGCGCCGTAATAAATCGCCTTATTGTTGCAATATTTTCTGTCGACGCTACCATTTCTGGCTCTACACAATTGGCAATCCAACCCACACAAGGCAATCCCGACGCACAAATTGCATCAAAGGTTAAGCGGGCATAATTTATACCCCCTAATTGAATACCCACCACCAAAATAATCGGCAAGGCTAAAACCTTGGCTAAGGTAGCCACATCAGCAGAATCGCTTAAGGGTGCATACCAACCTCCCACGCCTTCGACGAATACGATATCCGACGCACCTGCCAGCGCTGCATAGTTAGCCGTAATAACTGAAAAATCAATGACTCGATTAGTTTCTTTTGCCGCAATATGCGGTGAAACAGCAGGTTCAAAAGCATAGGGGTTTATTAATTCATACGGTAATGAGTGACTGCTCTTTGATTGTAAAACCAGAGCATCCTGATTTCGCAATTGTCCTGAATAACGAGTACACCCTGATGCAACTGGCTTAAATCCCGATACAATCTTCCCTTGATTTTGAAAATAATGCATTAACACAACCGTACTGATAGTTTTACCAACATCGGTTCCTGTCCCGGTCACAAAGAAACCTTGGCCAACTGCGCTCATCCCCTATGCCTCAAGCGTGACGACGATTTTCGAGCGGTCACATTAATAACCTCAAAAGTCGCTAAAACACCCTCTACTTGTGATGCTAATCTCGCATACGCTGAAATAACGGCTTGCAACTGCTGTTTCCCGGTTAAACCACGGGATCGCCCTTGATTAACATTATGTGCGCCGACCCCTTTTAATTCGCGCATCAACGCAATCACATCAGGATAGTGCGGTTGATAGCGTGTTGTCGTTATCTCAATGTTTGTAAATCCTGCCGTTACCAATAAATTTTCTATTCTTTCCTTACTCATAAATAAATTGACATGGGAATAGTTATCAACACTTGCCCACGCTGCCCGCAACTCTGACAACGTAGCTTCCCCAAATGTAGAAAAGCAGAGTTGTCCCTCTGTTTTTAAAATGCGATAGGCCTGGGTAAAAACAGCCCATAAATTCTGACACCACTGCAGTGCTAAATTTGAAACAATCGCATCTAACGAACCAGATCGCAGCGGCAACACTTCTGCATCACCCGAAAAATAAAACAACCCCGACTTAGCCCCCAAGCCTTGCCTTGCCGTTGTTAACATGGGCATCGCCATATCCATTGCTAAAACCGTTGAACTGAGTGGTAATATTTTTTCCGTGAAATACCCGGTTCCACAGCCTATATCAAGGATACTCCCCTGACCGGTAAAATCAGCCGAAAACCGATCAAATAACACATCAGCCACCTGACGTTGTAAAAGTGCATACTGGTGGTAATGATGCGCAGCGTTACCAAAAGAGAATTGAACCGCGCGCTTATCAAGTTTAAGGTCATTTTCAACTACCATAATCAACTGACTTCTTTTAAAAATTTTTTAAATTGCGCAATAACCTGAGACTCATGGGTCAGAAAAGGCAAATGACCTGCCCCCCCTACAATCGAATAACTGATCCTGGCTGAGCCATCATCAATTGCCTGTGCCAGCGCAATGGGTACAATGGGGTCTTGATCGCCGAGCAGTAGTAAATGTGGCACTGCCAGATGCGCGAGTACTGAACGCTGATCAACGGTTCTCAATACCTCTAACCCTGCCATCAACGTAGCTTGATCCGAATCCGGACGCTCTTTTAGTTGCCTATTCAAAGCAGACAAAACTGCGCGATAACCCTCACAACCACGCACCTGAAGCGCCATAAATCGCGTTATCGTTCGTTTCATATCCAATTCTGCATTGTCGATGAAACGCTCTAAATCAGGTACGGCCATTCCCGGCCAAATTCCTGACTGTGCAAAACATGGATTACCGGCCATAAGAACAACAGAAGAGACCTTTGCCGGGAAATTCCTGACCAATTCCAACACCACATTAGCCCCCAAAGACCAACCTACCCAACATGCGGACTTAACCGGTATCTGCTGCGCTAATTGACGCGCAACGGCTGATAACGTAAAAGGCGTTATCGGATCACTGTTGCCATGCCCGGGTAAATCAACACAAATAACTTGAAAATCGTCACTTAATTGCTGAGCAAATTTACGCCATATGCCGCCATGCATGCCCCAGCCATGAACCAAAATCACAGGCGGGCCTGCGCCGTAACTTTCCACATACAACTGACTCAAGACAACTGGCCCCATGCTTTATCCAAAACACACAGCAACCGATCAACATGATGAGCCTCATGTAGCGCTGAGAAAGTAATCCGTAATCGTGCCCCTCCCAAGGGTACCGTGGGAGGACGAATAGCACTCACCCAAATATTTTCGGCTAACAGAGCATCGCTCAACCGCATTGCCTGGTGACTATCTCCCACTAAAACCGGCTGTATCGCGGTTGTAGAATCAGTCAACGGCAGCCCCAATTGCCGGGCTCCACTGCGAAATTGCTGAATTCGATCCTGTAGTCTTTCCCGCCGCCAATCGTCGTTAACCAAGAGCTGAAGACTGACTAAAGTCGCTGCCGCAAGGGCTGGTGGTAAAGCCGTTGTATAAATATAACTGCGAGCCTTTTGAATAACCGTTTCAATTAATGATTCTGACCCTGCCACAAAAGCTCCCGCGGTACCAAAACTTTTCCCTAAGGTCCCAATCAACACCGGCACATCCTCTTGCGACAAATGATAATGCTCGACAACACCCTGACCTTGAGCACCCAAAACACCCAACCCATGCGCATCATCAACCATGACCCAAGCGGCTTGGTGCTGAGCCACTCTGACTAATTCTGGCAACGGCGCAAGATCACCATCCATACTAAAGACGCCATCTGTGACCACCAGTTTTCTGACCCCTGAACTCGCTGCTAAGAAGCGCTGTAAATGCGTGGGATCACCGTGATGATAACGCTTGAAACGCGCTCCGGATAAGCGTGCGCCATCCAATAACGAAGCATGATTCAGTCGATCTTCAAAGATCGCATCGCCGGCACCCACCAAGGCACCGATACAACCAATATTTGCCATGTATCCGGTAGAAAACAAGACAGCACGATCACGCCCTGTAAATTCAGCTAATGCGTGCTCTAGTTGCTGATGAACACGACTATGCCCGCAAACCAGATGCGCTGAACCACTGCCTACACCGTACTGAGCAGCACCGGCACTCAAAGCGGCGACCACGGCACTATGATTCGCTAACCCTAAATAATCATTGCTGCAAAAATTAACCACACGCTGGCCGTCAACAGTCAACGCGACCCCCTGTGCGGAATTGATAATCCGCCGACTCCGATACAACCCTGCTTGACGCTGCGCGTTTAGCTGATCGACTAAATCAAATGCAGTCATACCACATTAATGCTGAATCGCTCCTGTTCGAACCCCTAAGCGCTGAAATAACCTTTGATCACTGTCGGTCACCGGATTATCTGTCGTTAATAATTTCTCACCATAAAAAATTGAATTAGCTCCGGATAAGAAACACAAGGCCTGCATTTCATCGGTCATTTCCGTGCGTCCTGCTGACAGCCGAACACGCGACTTGGGCATCAGAATTCTTGCCACCGCAATGGTGCGAACAAAAATCAACGGGTCTAGCAATTCTGACCCCATCATCGGCGTTCCTTCCACTTGCACTAACATATTAATGGGTACACTTTCTGGGTGCTGCGGTAAGTTAGCAAGCTCTATGAGTAGTTTCGCGCGATCGGCATCCGACTCGCCCATTCCCACGATACCACCACAACAAACATTTAAACCCGCCTCACGAACTCGCTGCAGCGTATCTAACCGATCTTGATACGTACGCGTTGTAATCACTTCGGAATAATATTCCTCAGAAGTATCTAAATTATGATTGTAATAATCTAACCCACCCGCCTTCAGCGTTGCGGTCTGCTCATCGGTTAGCATCCCCAACGTAACACATGTTTCCATGCCTAATGCTTTAACCCCCTGAACCATTTCAACAACCCGGGCAACATCCTTATCCTTAGGACGACGCCAAGCAGCACCCATACAAAAACGACTGGCACCTTGTTCCTTCGCTTTTTGAGCCGAAGCCAATACCTGCTCAATAGGCATTAATGCTTCTGATTCAACTTCGGTGTCATAACGAACACTTTGAGGACAATAAGCACAATCTTCAGAACATGACCCTGTTTTTATACTCAACAGACTACTGACTTGAATCTCATTCGGATCAAAATGTTGCCGATGCATCGTTTGAGCCTGATACAACAAGTCATTAAAAGGTTTATTAAAAAGCGCTTGAACCTCTGCTAACTGCCAATCATGGCGTAAATCAACCTCGACAGGCGCTGCTGTCGCGCTAACCAAATCTAAAGACATTTTTTCTCCCCAAAAAATAACTATCAACCATACTTAAAAAAACAGACTCATCGCATTAGTCAACCTAAAAAAAACAAATGGTCAACAACTGGATTAATATTATACAGGAATATTGCTTACCGCCCACCTGCCTTTTCTGCAATGAACCCAGTCACAACCCGCGAGACCTGTGTTCATTTTGCGAAAAAGCATTACCGCGAAATAAAGATTGTTGCATCCACTGCGGGCAACCGATGACGCTTGCAAATAACCCATCGATCTGCGGACAATGCCTGACAAACCCACCCTATTTTGACAGTACACTGGCACCTTTTCGCTATCAAAGAACCGTCCGTTACGCCATCCAATCATTCAAATATCACAACAATTACAATTTTGCACGGTTATTGGGGGAATTGCTCGCCAATGAAATAGCAACTGAGAAGACTTTACCCCAACGACTCATTCCCGTTCCACTTCATGCTTCTCGTTACCGTGAACGCGGCTTTAATCAGGCCTTTGAAATAGCTAAAATAATAAGTCAACACCATAAAATACCTGTCGACAACTGCAGCCTACAACGGAGGCGACCCACAGATTATCAAAGCCATCTAAAGGCCAAATCACGCTCTCAAAACATAAAAAATGCTTTCTTGCTCAGCCAAAAAATAACAGTGCCACACGTTGCTATTATCGACGATGTTATGACGACCGGAAATACAGTTAATGAATTGGCCAGAATGCTAAAAACCGCCGGCGTGCAAAATGTAGACGTTTGGGTCTGTGCCAGAGCATAAAAAATCGTTTAAAAAAGCTGTCGTTTTGTGCCCGTTATACCTCAAAAACACAGTCGACTCGAAAAACCAATGCAATCAAGGCGCATAACCTTTTGAATTATTTTCAACCCATCGCGATTGCTGAGACGCTAACTGCTCTTTCTTCCAAAAGGGCGCTTTTGACTTGAGCGCCTCCATAATAAAACGACACGCGTCAAAAGCATCGCCTCGATGAGACGTTTCTACGACCACTAAAACAATCGGGTCTCCCGGGGAAATATCACCGACCCGATGGACAACCAATACATTAAGAACGACCCACCGTTCAAGGGCCTCAGTCACGATCATCTCTAACTGCCTTTCTGTCATACCCGGATAGTATTCCAAAGACATACTAACCACTGAATCCCCGTCATTAAAGTCACGCATAGTACCTATAAAAATCGACGTTGCCCCGACGGCCCCAGCAAACTCTGCCTGCTGTTTCTGAAACCGTTTAACTTCCTCAAAAGGCTCAAAAGCTTCTGCTGATAACTTAATAATCACATCAACCCCCAGTTACCGGGGGGAAAAAAGCAACCTCATCGCCGTCTGTTATTTCTGCCGTTTGATCAACATAAGCCATATTCACCGCCACCAAGATATTATCCGGCAAAGTGATCTGACCGGTTGCTTGAGACCAAACTTGCTGCACCGTCAACGACTCAGCACCGGACAATTCAACACCATCACAACCAAGCGACTCCTTTAAACTAGCAAAATAACGTACCTTAATCGACATAGTCAGCCACTTAAACTAAAAAATAATAGATAATAAACAGTATATCTGACATGCGAGATCATCATGACCCTTTTAACACATTTCAACCAAACCGGTGACGCTCATATGGTAGATGTCGGCCAAAAAGAAATCACCGAGCGAATAGCTATTTGCAGCGGCCATATTGAGATGCTTCCCGAAACACTCGCTCTGATCATTAACGGCACGCATAAAAAAGGAGACGTCCTGAGTATTGCCCGTATTGCCGGAATTATGGCCAGCAAAAAAACAGCCGACCTTATTCCTTTATGCCACCCCTTACCCATTACCCATGTTGACATTCATTTCCAAATTGAGACTGATAATAGTTGTGTTACCTGTACCTGCACAGTTAAAACCCAAGGTAAAACGGGCGTTGAAATAGAAGCCTTCACCGCCACGCAAATTGCACTACTAACCATCTACGATATGTGTAAAGCGGTCGATCGTGGCATGGTCATTCAGTCGGTTCAGTTAATGCAAAAATCCGGAGGAAAATCGGGACACTGGTCACACCAACCCAGTACCAAGTAAGCTCTTCATTATGGAATTCTTCTCAAACGCTATTGTTTCTGCCCTGCAACTTATTAGCAATTTTGACCCTGTTGTTTACCTCATTGCCTGGACATCGATAAAAATATCCGTCACGGCCTGCCTTCTGGCCGCCTCACTTGCAATCATCCTGGGCTGTTGGGCCGGCATCAAAACATTCCCCGGAAAAAGACTCTTAACGCAAATACTCAACACACTGATGGCCATGCCTACTGTTATGATCGGCCTTGTGTTATATGGTCTTTTAAGCCGACAAGGCCCTTTAGGTAGCTTGGGTCTTCTTTATAGCGAAACGGCCGTCATCTTAGGGGAAACCGTCTTAATACTCCCTATTATAATGAACCTCACGATGGTCGCTATTCATAGCGCTGACCCGTTATTACTCCCGACACTCAAGTCCCTCGGTGCAAATACCCGCCAACAAATACACCTGGTTCTGGTGGAGTTAAAATACCCAATTTTTGCCGCCATTGTGACCGGTTTTGGTCGAGCAATTGGCGAGGTTGGTGCCGCCATGATGTTGGGCGGCAATATCCAAGGAAGCACCCGAACCATGACAACTGCAATTGCATTAGAAACCAATAAAGGCGATTTCGAATTGGCTCTGGCCATTGGAATTCTGTTACTCCTTATCGCTTTTACCGCTAACTACTGTTTAAATTATATTCAACAAAAGTAACACCCTATGATTCAGGCTACGACAAGCCCGCCACCTAAAAAAACTACTTTTAAAACAGCCCATGTTAACCGTTAAACAAATCCCTGTTCTTAATGACAATTACATCTACTTAATCCACGACTCAGTCTCTGGGGAAACGGCGGTGGTAGATCCAGCCATCGCAGAACCGGTACAGAAAATACTTAGAGAAAGGAACTGGCAGTTAAGCTGTATTTTAAACACACACCATCACAGTGACCACGTCGGTGCCAACCTGACCTTAAAGAAACAAACCGGCTGCCAAATAATTGGCTCACACTACGACAAAAATCGAATTCCTGGCCTAGACCGCACCGTTTCCGAAGGGGATAGCGTATTTCTGGGGCGGCACAAAGCCTCCGTTATTGATACCCCCGGACATACCTTAGGGCATATTGTTTATTATTTTTCAGAAGACAATTTCTTATTTTGCGGCGACACCTTATTCTCAATGGGATGCGGCCGTTTATTTGAAGGCACTGCCATGCAAATGCACCATTCACTGAATAAGTTAGCAGCGCTACCCCTTACAACCCAGTTATTTTGCGCGCATGAATATACTCAGAAAAACGGACAATTTGCACAAACCCTTGAGCCGAACAACACTCAATTACACCAACGAATCACCGAAGTCGCTCAGCTGCGACAAAATAATATCGCCACGGTCCCCACTACGCTTGCTCAAGAAAAAGCAACCAACCCCTTTCTTCGATCCCATTGCCCTGAATTAATCCATACCCTCGCAATGCACGAAAATAGTCGTGTGGAAATATTTACCGAGACTCGCCGACGCAAAGATCATTTCTAAGAACGCTTAATACAAAAAAAGGCTAAGACTGAGGCAAGTCTTTAAGCGCTGACTGCCCCTAATAATAGATTCGCAAAAAGCGCACCCAAACTGGCTTGCACGGCACCATCATTAACCATCTAATCATAAAAATAGCCGCCCATTACAACAACCATTATCAATAAAAACCAACCTATTCTGGGAAAACCTTGCCGTGATGACGCAATCGTTGCTCCTTCAATCATCGCATTTACCGCCTTGAAACGACCATTCGCTTCTGCTTCCATTTGAAAGTGAATAACATCTCCGGAAAAGGGTCTGCGACTGGCAAACTGTATAGCGGTAATATGAATAAACACATCATCCCCCCCATGATCCGATTTAATAAAACCAAAACCGTTCTTATCTTTCCATACGGCCAACTGACCGCTAATTATTTTCGCCATCTAAAAAATACCTTTTCCCTTTATGCTAAATCATCCAGAATTAATGACTACTTTTACGCCAGATATGTTTTTTAAGATCATAATGAAAAATAAAACCGGGTAATGCAAAGACAATGAACAAGCACAAGTTAGTCACATAAAACTCCCAGTCCTGATCGTACCAGACACCGGTCAACTTCCGCTCTAAACCGACAGCTAGCAACCCCACGACCCCATAAAGTAGTAACCATTCAAGCCAACGCAGCCAACCGTTCTTATTTCTGATACTAAAAACAACCAAGAACCGATCGCTTAACCAAGGAATATTAGCGGTGATAAATGCCACTAAAATAAATAATTGTGGTATTCCTTGCAAATCCATATCAATTTTTAGCCCGCATCAACGGGAACAACAAGACATCACGAATTGAAGGGGCATCAGCAAACAACATCACCAACCGATCAATACCAATCCCTTGCCCCGCTGTCG
>MPSY01000201.1 GCA_001901525.1 Methylococcales bacterium OPU3_GD_OMZ
CAATTCAGCACACTTTAACACCTGTCAGCACAGAGTAATGCGCTGAACTATTCAGGAGGAAGTTATGTCTGATTATAGTTGTTCACACGAGGAGGTTACTTATGGCCTCAATTAGAAAACGTGTCGGTAAAAAGGGGACTACCTATTCGGTTCAGGTCCGCGTAAAAGGCTATGACCCAGTAGCAGGATCTTTTAACACCAAAAAAGAAGCACAAGAATTTGTCCGTAAAATTGAAGGGGACATGGACAAGTTCGGTCACATCACCGGTTCCAAAATCAAACAATACACTCTCGCCGATCCTATCGATCAGTTCGCCCTAACCTGGGGTAAAAAAGACCAAGCAACATTAACCCGTGCCTTTTACTGGAAGGAGAAATACGGTGGCATGCGGTTGATTGATTTCAATGAAGACTTTGTCAAATCAGCTTTGGGGAAACTGCGTGCAGAAAAGGAGCTGGCGGACCCAACGGTTAACCGTTATTTATCAGCGCTGAGTAGTGTTTTCAATACGGCCATTAAGAACGGTTGGTTTGGTATTAAGCGTAATCCTTGTGTGGGTGTCTCACGAGGAGGCGAACGTCATCGGTTTGGGCGCTCCCTGACTAAAGCAGAGATTAAGCGTTTACTTGATGCCTGTGATAATTCAGAAAGCCCTGCGTTACCCGTATTGATACGTCTTGCATTGGCTACAGGTGCTCGGAAAAGTGAATTGTTAAAGCTCACTTGGGCTGATGTTGATACGGAGCGCCAGCGGCTTTATTTTAGCGATACCAAGAATGGCACAGATCGAATTGTACCGGTCATCGATGCCGCTTGGAATGCGCTTATGGCCTGGCCCAGAGGTGACGATTCTGAATTAGTATTTCCGGGTAAAAATCCCCAAGCAGGGCTTAATTTTCAAAAGCATTGGGACAAAGCCCGCCAGGTTGCAGAAATTGAGGATTACCGTTGGCACGATAATCGACATACCTGCGCATCGCACCTTGCCGATAACGGAGTCAGTGTTATGCAGATCGGGGCAATTCTTGGCCACAAAACTTTAACGATGGTTAATCGATATGCCCACCGTAATACGGCGGGGATGGAAGATGTTATTAATAAAGGGGTAGAATTATGAAAGTAAGTGATGAAGAATTGCTTATAGTAAGAGATGCTGTTCATCATGATTTAATGGGCTTTAATTTCTCACCTGCTGAGCAAGATGGAAACTATTATGATGCCTATAGGTTTTTTTTGAATGACGTTATTGAGTCTGATTCTTTTGTTGTTAAGGAGAAAGTTAAGTATCAGTCGGCATTATTGATGAAGTATCCAGGAATAGTGCCAATAACTAAAGAGGCGGTTGAAAAATTAAGTATGAATCCTGTGGTATTAAAAGCTGCGGGAATAGGATTAACTCAAGAGGAAGTTAAAAGGAATGTTTTTAAGTTCGCGTTATGGTTTTCTTTTGATCTCTTAAAACAAGATCCAGGATGTGTTTTAAAGCAAAATAACGCTTATAAATGGGTG
>MPSY01000202.1 GCA_001901525.1 Methylococcales bacterium OPU3_GD_OMZ
ATCAGGCTCACCGTGAAGTCGTTGCCGTCACCATCAATGATGATGCTGATATTGCTGCCTGGCACAATAAAGGAGATATTACCTTACGTTTGATTAAAGCAATTGCTATAGCCTGTAAAGCTGAACCCGCTCTAAATGCCTGGTACGATAACCATGCTGTCGCGCGAATATTACATGAAAAAATAGATCTAGGTATCGCTGTTGATACTGAGCATGGGCTATTTGTACCCGTGCTGAACCATATTGAAAGTCGTGATTCCAACGATTTAAGAAACACCCTTGATACACTTAAAGAAGCCGTCAAAACTCGTTCCATAGCACTGGAAAAAATACGAGGTCATACTATAACGCTCTCTAACTTTGGTACCTTTTCCGGACGCTATGCTAATCCTGTTATTGTACCACCCACTGTTGCGATAATCGGAGCGGGCAAAACCAGACCCCAAGTAGTACACATTGCTAATCAATTTGAATCCCATATGATTTTACCCTTATCATTAACCTTTGATCATCGAGCAGTAACGGGAGGAGAAGCCACCAGATTTCTGACTGTTCTACTCAATGAACTAGAACGAGCTGAATAGGATGAAACTATGGACCGCCAGCCCACAGATGCTTTTCTTCAACAATACATGGCAGATAAAATGTGCTTCGGATGCGGCCACAATAATGCTTATGGCCTGCAAATTAAAAGCTACTGGCAAGATGATAACTGCATTTGCATTTGGCAGCCTGAACCGAAACATCAAGGATGGCCAGATATAACCTGTGGTGGTATTATTGCCACACTCATCGATTGCCACTGCATCAGTTCTGCCATGGCGACTGCTGTCCGTAATGAGAACCGACTACCGGATTCAAAACCATACTATCGTTTTGCTACAGGCACCCTCAATATCAAATTTTTAAGCCCAACACCGATCACAACCCCCATAACCTTAAAAGCTAAAGTCACTAACATAAAAAAGGCCCGCATATACACTTTACACTGCGATGTGTTCACTAATAACGAGCGAACAGTAGCGGCTGAAGTCATTGCTTTTTTACTGCCACATGACTAGCGACCAGTTATTATTAAATGAATATCAGACCGAAGCTGACCCAACTTTAAAACTCCTTACCCGGTAAACCTCAGGTACACGGCAACCCACCTTGGTATATCAAGCATTTTTCGTCTAGTATTTTCTGTCCATACCACGAAACGTCACCATTAGTCTCTTATATTCGGTAAATGCTCGCGCACTATATTTTGTTCCAGTAAATCTGCATAATCACCCCGCATAATTTTTGCGCCTAATTCATTTATCGTAGAACTTCTAGCCTGCCGGTGTTTTTTTATTTTAATAAAATAGATTGCTATCTGATCACGGGCTCGTATACAAAACTCATCTGCCAACGCAATGGCATGTGGACTTTCACCCTGTGCTGCCCGTTGACACGTGACCGTCATCACTGACAATAACATTGCAATCTCGGCACTATAACCCAGTACAACCTGCTGTTGTT
>MPSY01000203.1 GCA_001901525.1 Methylococcales bacterium OPU3_GD_OMZ
CGTAGTATTGACCGTTAATTAAGGGTGCTGCTGTGAGTTGAGTCTTCGCAATCGCTTTTAATTGCAGTTGAATGGTATTAATAACGTCAATATCATTTAAATTTAAGCCGTGAGAATTTTTTCGTTTTTTCCCAAATAATTTAGGGGGTCGTATTAGTTTAGCTTTAAAAGGGAATGGCTGTGCTTTTAGTTTAGAAATAGGGTCGGCGATAGCATCATCAATCGGGATCTCGGGGTTCTCTAAAAGACTGATAAATGATGTGTTAGCACCATTTTCAAGTAGTCTTCTCACCAAGTAAGGTAACAGGTCTTTATAAGAACCCACAGGAGCATAGATTCGACAAGGTACTGGCCATCGCTTAACGGTCATGATTTCATCGTACAGTTGCTCGCCCATCCCGTATAAGCGTTGGAATTCATAGTGTGTATGGTTTTTCCCTAATGAATAAATTGCAGCGATGGTGTGGGCATTATGGGTGGCAAATTGAGGATAAAAAACGTTGGGCTGCGATAAAATAAGTTGTGCGCAGGCCAAATAAGAACAATCGGTCATTATTTTATCAGTAAAAACCGGATAATCGACAAGTCCCTGTTGCTGGGCTTGCTTGATCTCATAATCCCAATAGGCTCCCTTCACTAGGCGTATGGGGATAATTTTATGCCGGTGTTGCGCTAAAGCGCTAAGCCAGTGGATGACAGCAATCGATCGTTTCTGATAAGCCTGTACCGCAAGCCCGAGTCCCTCATAGTCTTTCAGGTCAGGATGGTTAAAAACGTTCGAAAATATTGCCAGTGACATCATTAACCGTTCCGACTCTTCAGCATCGATAGTTAATGTGATCTGTGCCTGTTGTGCTTTATTCGCCAGGGTTAGTAACTGCTGAGTGAGTGAAGTAATAGCTCGATGGTAATGATTGAGTTCATAACGTGGATAAAGCGCCGAGAGTTTAACCGAGATATTCGGATTTCTCATAAGATGAGTACCATTCGATTGCTGGCTTAGTTGTTCGATCGCATCGAGATAGTCTTGATAATAGCGAGCGGCATCGATGGTTGTTAAGGCCGCTTCACCGAGTCGGTCAAATGAATATAAGTAGTTTTTATGTCGCTGGCAGTAATTAAGTGCTGAGTCCATAGATTGAGCCAGAATAAATCGATAGGCTAAAAGGCGCATGGCCTTTTTTATAGCCACATGAATTAATGGACTCCCTAAACGTATCGTCAGATTATTAAATATTGACAACCATTCTGTAACGGTGGGAAGTCCTTGTTGTTCAAGTCGGCCACTGAATGCTAACGCTTGTGTTGCACAATTGACTAAAAATGATGGGCTATGGTTAAGATGCTTGTGCCACTTCGCACTGGTCAGCTTTTCTCTGATGAGCAGATCTTGGGTTGCTGCATCAGGAATTCGTAGCAAGGCTTCTGCCATTCCCATTAAAATAATACCCTCTTGGGAATTGAGTTGGTATTCATGTAAAAAGGCTTCGGTAACC
>MPSY01000070.1 GCA_001901525.1 Methylococcales bacterium OPU3_GD_OMZ
AATGTTGTTTGCTCCGACTAGACACCGTCGGAGCAAACAAACTTTCACGCTTATTTCAATAAGCCTTGTAACAAGCCATTCAATCGATGCACATAATCTGCCGGATTAGTTAATTGACCCCCTTCACTCAGAATCGCCTGATCAAACAAAATATTTGTCAAATCAGAAAAACGATCATCATCCTGTTCATCTTTCATGGTTAACACTAAAGGATGCGTCGGGTTTAATTCAAAAATAGGCTTACTGTCTCCAAACGACTGCCCGGCTTCTTTCATAATTCGTTCCATATTAAGACTCATTGCTGAATCTTCAGTCACCAAACAAGACGGTGAGTCAGTCAACCGTTGACTGAGTCTAACTTCAGTCACTTTATCACCTAAAATTTCTTTGGTTTGCTTAATAACCGACTCAAAATCCTTATTAACGGCATCTTGTTCTTTTTTGTCGTCTTCATCATCTAATTGCCCTAAATCTAACCCACCTTTAGCAACCGACTGTAGGGTTTTACCCTCAAATTCAGTTAGGTGTGAAATCAACCATTCATCGACACGATCTGACAATAATAAAACTTCAATACCTTTCTTATTAAAAATCTCTAAATGTGGACTGTTCTTAGCCGCTCCATAACTATCAGCGGTAACAAAATAAATCTTATCTTGCCCCTCTTTCATTCGCGACACATAGCCTTCAAGGCCGACGGTTTGTTTCTCGCCTTCACTTTGCGTGGTTGCAAAGCGAAGTAATTTAGCAATTCTATCTTTATTTTTAAAATCCTCAATAGGACCTTCTTTAATCACCGTACCAAATTGCTCCCAGAAAGTTGCGTATTTTTCTGAATCATTCTTCGCAAGCCCCTCCAAAAGACCCAGTACCTTTTTAACCGCACCCGATCGAATAACATCCAACTGTCTACTTTGTTGTAGAATTTCTCTAGAGACATTTAACGGAAGTGAATCAGAATCAATGACCCCTTTGATAAAGCGTAGGTAACGCGGCATTAATTTATCCGCATCATCCATAATAAAAACTTTACGAACATAAAGTTTTACACCTTGTTTACTGTCTTTATCCCACAAGTCAAAAGGTGCTCTGGCGGGAACATACAACAATAACGTATATTCATTGGTTCCTTCTACTCGACTATGAATATGAGTCAGTGGGTCTTGAAAATCATGCCCCATATGCTTATAAAATTCGTTATAAGCTTCGTCGTCAATTTCCTGTTTAGACTTAGCCCACAGTGCTGAGGCGCTGTTGACAACTTCTTCCTCAATTGCCGGTACTTCAGTCTCTTCTGCACTCTCTTCATCACTTGCGGTCGGCATAGGCTCTTTATCCATAACCACCGGCACTGAAATATGGTCTGAAAACTTTTTAATTATTGAACGTAAGGTATAACCATTCAAGAATTCATCCTCACCCTCTTTCAATGCTAAGACAACCGAGGTGCCTCGTTGAGGACAATGCGCAGTTTCAAGGGTATACTCTCCATCTCCTTTAGACTGCCACTGAACCCCTTCATCGGCAGAAACACCCGCTTTGCGTGTCGTTAAAATAACGTTATCCGCAATAATAAATGACGAATAAAAACCCACACCAAACTGCCCAATTAGCTCACTGTCTTTAGCTTGATCACCGGTTAAAGATTCAAAAAACTGTTTAGTCCCTGATTTAGCAATCGTCCCAATATGTTCTTGAACTTCCTCACGGGTCATACCAATACCGTTATCCGTCAAGGTAATAGTCCGTTTTTCTTTATCAAATTCAACACGGATTTTTAACTCCGTATCACCTTCGTACAAAGTATCGTCAGATAAAGCATTAAATCTGAGCTTATCGGCAGCATCAGAGCCATTTGAAATAAGTTCCCTAAGAAAGATTTCCTTATTGCTGTATAACGAATGAATCATTAAATGCAATAAATGCTTTACTTCCGTTTGAAATCCTAAGGTTTCTTTTTTTGCTTCAACAGTCATTTTAATATTTCTTCCTAAAAAATTATAAATACATCACGTGATTGTTAGATCATTAACCTAATGCTATTTATGGGGGTAGTTGAAAATTTTTCAAGACAATAATTTAAAATTAATTTTCTCTTTTTCCGAAAAAGACAAGCAAAGCTGTAATATTGTTTCCCATTCATCACCCGTAGCGAGTCCTTTACCTTGACGATCAGCGACCCCTGCCAATAAAATCGCTTGTTCCAAAAACGGCATATCGATTCGCTGTAGCGTATGTTCTAACAGTCCCTTACGCTTATCCCAAATACGTTGTTCTCGATAAACCCGTGCTCTTAGATTGACATGATCCCCTGCTAATTTTAATTCAATCAATAACCGTAGCTCTTTAACAATGGCCCAAATGACAATCTGTACGGCCACTCCGGAGTGCTGAAGATTATTAAGAATCTTCATACTTCTAAGTACTTTCCCAAGCAACATGGCATCAACTAGCTTAAAAACATCATAGCGCGAATTATCTACAACCCATGTCTCTACTTGTTCACGCTTCAATAATCCCGGCTCATACATAACATAAAGTTTTTCAATATCCTGGGCTAGAGCCAACAAATTACCTTCTGCTCTCAAAGCAAGTAATTTCACAACATCCATTTGGGTGTCAAAGCCTTTGCTTTTCAAACGCTTTGCAACCCAAGACAGTAACTGTTCACCTTCTAAAGGCCAGACTTGAATAATGACACCCGTGGCATCAATACACTGCACCCAGCGACTTTTTAAGGCACTGGAAGCGACCTTCCCAGAGGTAATTAACAATAAGGTATCTTTAGGTTGTCGTTCAAAATAGTCAATGAGTGCAGCAGACCCTTCTCGACCGGGCTTCCCCGAAGGCATCTGTAATTCTATTATTTTTTGTTCTGCAAAAAGTGAAGGTATAACAGCCATTTGCAAAAGAGAAGCCCAGTTAAAACCAGCATTAACTGTCAATACGTCGCGTTGTGTATAACCTGCTTTTTTAGCAGTCTGACGAATCTGCTCGGCAAGTTCTATACATTGTAGCGGCTCATCCCCAGTTACCCAGAAACAAGATGCTAAATTTTTAGATAAAATTGAAGTTAACTGTTCAGGCCTGACCCGCATCTTAGTAATCTTATTATTTACTGAGTTCCTAAATCAACGTCACCGTCTTGATCTGTAGCCTCAATCATCTCATTAATTTTAAGTTGTTGGACTGTCTCTGAAATAGATTCGACTTGCTTTCTTACTTTATTAATAATAAGATCCGCTTTATTTTCGAGAGACTCCGTAACACTTGCACTTATCGGGCCTGCAGGCGTCACCGCTGATCTAGCTGGCAAATCTGTTGGCGTTAAATGACCTGCCGGTAATTTAACCTTTCCCAACCCTAACAAAACCTGATCAATTAATCGGGAAATAGCCGCAGTATATATTTCTTGGCGAATTAGTTTTTCCTCATGTTGTTTCGCAATAATCTGTTTCTGATCATTAAAGTAAACGCGTGATTCCGTAAGTTTCTGTTGATCAATTAACAACTCCCCTTGCGTATTATATACCTCGTAACGTAAAAAACTGATCACTTCAAATTCAGTACTCTTACCCAGTGATGTTAAAGAGGCTGTTCTGCGTTCAAATCGGTCTTCAAGAATCTTAATCGTGACGCTTGTCTCGGTGGACTGCCTAACCAACGTAGCTGATGAAAACCGAAAGGCTTTTTCAAAAGCAGTGACCAGTTCAGGTGAGGCTCCCACTAAGTGTATGGCCTGAATACCCGCAGGCAATACCAATTGACCTCTGATTTTATAACCACATCCGGTTAAAAAAATTACTAAAAGAATAACCGTAAAGATTTTATACATTGATTTTTTCACCCAGTAATCTAGATAACGATATTAACCAATTTATTAGGCACCACAATAATTTTCTTAATCGCTTTATCGCCAATAAAAGTCATTACTTTCGGGTCTTTCTTAGCAAATGCCTCAATAACGTCACGACTGGTATTGGGCGCAAGCTCAAGCCTACCCCGTAGTTTCCCATTAACCTGAATCATAATCGGTAAGGTATCCTTCGCTAAAGCGCTTTCATCACACCGAGGCCACCGCTGAAGCCGATCTGCGGTTAGCCCTAATTGTAAAGCCAATTCCTGACAGACATGGGGGGCAATAGGCATTAACATCAACACAACACTTTCTAATGCCTCTTGTTTAATTGCCAAACCCACCGTTGAATTATCTTCAAATTTAGAAATTGCATTAATCAATTCCATATTCGCCGCTATGGCGGTATTAAAAATAAATCGCCGCCCCATATCATCAGTCACTTTTTGAATGACTTCATGTAATTGCCGGCGCATATCTTTTTGGACCGTAGATAACACACTATGATCAAAACTGTAATCAGCAATAATACCTGCCTTACTGTGCAAATAAACTTGCCGCCACAATCGTTTTATAAATCGAAAACTGCCTTCAACACCACTATCTGACCATTCCAGTGATTGCTCAGGAGGGGCTGCAAACATAATAAATAGCCTAACCGTGTCAGCACCATAGCGTTCAATCAATGATTGCGGATCAACAGTATTACCTTTGGACTTAGACATTTTACTGCCGTCTTTTAGAACCATTCCCTGTGTTAACAGATTCTTAAACGGTTCATCAACCGTAACTAAACCTTCATCGCGCAATAATTTAGTATAAAAACGAGCATACAGTAAATGTAAAATAGCATGTTCAATCCCACCAATATAGTGATCGACGGGTAACCAATTATTAACCGTTTGATCCAACATGGATGTTTTACTGGGACTGGCAAAACGCGCAAAATACCATGATGACTCCATAAAGGTATCAAAAGTATCAGTATCTCTTTCAGCACCCAGTCCACATTTAGGGCATTCAACTTCTTTAAAAGTTTTATGCGCTGCCAAGGGGGCGCTAGCTCCATCAAGCGCAACATCACGCGGTAACTCAACCGGTAAATCAGCTTCTGGAACAGGCACTATGCCACAGTCTTTACAGTGAATAATTGGAACGGGCGTTCCCCAATACCGTTGTCTCGAAACGCCCCAATCACGCAGACGATAATTCACCTTACGCTCACCTTTATTCTGTTGCTTTAATTTTTCAGCGATGGCGTCAAAAGCGGCCTCCGAACTTAAGCCGTCAAATTCACTCGAATTTTTTAAAAAACCTTTGTCCGTAAATGCCTGCGTTGAACAATCATCACTGTCAGACTCTGAAAAAATAACTTGCTGAACAGGAATATCATATTTCTGCGCAAACTCATAATCGCGCTGGTCATGGGCAGGAACAGACATAACCGCCCCGGTACCATAACTCATCAATACAAAATTGGCGATCCAGACAGGCACGGGGTCATTAGTGATTGGATGCAAAGCAGTAAATCCGGAATCAATACCCAATTTCTCCATGGTCTCCATCGCAGCTTCTGAAGACTCCATAACCTGACACGCCTCGACAAATGCCTGAACTTCAGCATTATTCCCCGCTGCTAATTGCGCCAGAGGATGCTCTGCTGCAACAGCCAAGTAAGTCACCCCCATCAGTGTATCGGGGCGTGTGGTATAAATTGATAGCGGGTCGTCCAATTGCGGTACACTGAAATCCATTTCAACACCTTCAGAACGCCCAATCCAATTGGTTTGCATCGTTCGAACCTGTTCTGGCCATCCCTGCAGCGATTCTAATGAACTTAAAAGTTCATCCGCATAGGCGGTAATTTTCATAAACCATTGTGAAATTTCTTTACGCTCAACTTCCGTATCACAACGCCAGCAACAACCATCAATAACTTGTTCATTTGCAAGTACAGTCTGATCATTAGGACACCAATTGACGGGGGCGGTTTTTTTATAAACCAAGCCTTTTTCGAATAATTTTATAAAGAACCATTGTTCCCATCGATAATAACTAGGATCACAGGTTGCAAGTTCTCTATCCCAATCATAACCGAAGCCTAAACGCTTAAGTTGGTCCCGCATATAGTCAATATTTTCATAAGTCCAATCAGCAGGGTGAACCTTATGTTGCATGGCTGCATTTTCAGCAGGCAATCCAAAGGCATCCCATCCCATCGGTTGTAAAACATTTTTACCTTGCATTCGTTGATATCGACTTATAACATCACCAATGGTGTAATTACGAACGTGCCCCATATGTAAACGACCACTCGGATAAGGGAACATAGATAAACAATAATAATTTTCTTGATCAGATTCCTCGAGTGCTTTAAAAGTCCCTTCTTTATCCCACAGGGTTTGAGCGCGGAGTTCGATTTCAGCAGGGCTATAGTTTTCTTCCATTATCCGATTTTATCTGTAAATTATTCAAGATAGCTAGAATACAGTACCCTTGTTAAAATCAAAAGCATGAACTTAATGAAAGTCTGATTAACTATCCCTTTAATCTATGCAGTAGTAGTTATTGAAATTATTTACTGACGCTTTATAATTACCGCCATACTTTTCAGTCTTCCTACAGGAATCAAACCATGCGTCGAGTTATCTTCAATCAAAAAGGCGGGGTTGGTAAATCCACAATAACGTGTAATCTTGCAGCAATCAGCGCCAGTAAAAACCATCGCACACTGGTTATTGATTTAGATATTCAATGTAACAGCACTTACTATTTACTGGGAAATAAAATAGACGATGCTGATAAAACAATTGCTTATTTCTTTAAAGGTTGCTTAGGTTCTGGATTCTTCGGCAAAAACAAGTCATCAGGTTTAGATGATTTAATCCATGAAACCCCTTTTCCAAATCTCTATGTAATACCTGCACACATTGAACTTGAAGGTCTGCAAGACCGTCTCGTTTCTCGTTATAAAATATATAAGCTCAGAGAAGCACTAGATCAGTTAGAGGGCTTTGATCATATCTATATTGACACCCCTCCGATTCTTAACTACTACAGTCAATCAGCACTGATTGCCGCAGAGAGATGTCTGATTCCTTTTGATTGTGATGCCTTTTCCAGAGATGCGCTTTATCGCTTAAAAAATGCCATCAGTGAAGTTCAAGAAGACCACAACGGTTCACTCGAAATTGAAGGCGTCATTGTTAATCAATTTCAAAGCCGGGCAAAATTACCTAAGTTACTCGTAGAAGAACTTGAGAATGAAGGCCAACGGGTTTTAAAAACACGGTTATCGCCTTCTATTAAGGTAAAAGAGTCACACTCAGCGGCTAAACCCTTAATTCATTTTTCCCCAAAACACAAAATAACGGAAGAATACCGAAAACTTCATCAGGAGATAAACCAACCTATTTAATTGACGACTTTTTTCTATAGTTAACCACACTCACCCAAAAGGGTATAAACAACGCGATAATAAAAACGATGGCCTTATCACCTATCATCGTAATGGGGGTAACACCTGCCATTGGTATAATTTTACCGGTCAGTTCAGCTGGCTCAAACAACGGTGCCTGATAATGCATCTGCCCTTTAGGGCCAACGATTGCAGTTAAGCCCGTATTGGTTACACGCAGCAAATAGCGTCCTGATTCTAAAGCACGCATTCTGGCCATCTGCATGTGTTGATAGGGTTCAAGAGAATGTCCAAACCAACCATCATTAGTCACATTAACCAAAAAGCGAGCATCCTTGAGTCTAGCAGGCGTTTGCTCACCAAAAACAGCCTCATAGCAAATAGTTAAAATAAAGGGGTACCCTTTCGCTCGCATTAAAGGTTGTTGGTCAGAACCGGGTGTGAAACTGCCAATCGGCATAATATTCAGAGAATCTAGCAAATAACCTGATAACGGTTGCAGTGGCAAATATTCACCAAAAGGCAGGAGATGAATCTTCTTATAATCCCCTTGTCCCTGACCAAGTGTTAAAGCAGCATTGTAATACTCACCTTTTTCATTATTTTTAATGGGTAAACTAACAATCAATGCGGTGTCATGACGCTTGGCATCATCTGACAATGGAGTTAAGAAGTCAGCATAAATCTCATGTTGAAAGGCGGGTATAGCTGTTTCTGGCCAAATAATCAAATCAGAATCCCAATGTTGTTCTGTTTTGCTTTTATACCAGTCAAGGGTTTTATCTTTATAGGAGGGGTCCCACTTATTATCTTGTGAAACATTGCCCTGTAAAAGTGTCACCGTTAATGGCTTACCGTCAGGAAAAGTCCATATCGTATGCTTTAAATAATTCGCGGAATAAGAAACTAATAAAATCAAAATTGGAAAAAGAAAAAAACCTTTTTTATAAGTCGAGACAATTACAATAAGTGATGAACAAATAGCCATTAAAAAGCCAACACCGTAAGCACCAATCACAGGTATAAACCCAGAAAAAGGAGTCTCAAATTGTGAGTAAGCTATTTGTAACCAAGGGAAACCATTAAAAATAAATTGTCCTCTGAAATATTCGACTAAACACCAAATAACCGGCATTATAAAAATTCTCGAATAACTCCCCGGTACAGTCAATGATACCGATAACGTCGCAAATAAGACGATGGAAAGTGACCAAAACAAACAAAAAATTAATGTCAGTAAGACGGCCAATACAATATGAGCATGTCCATAAAAATAGATACTAACAAACACCCAAGAGACCGCCACACCGAAAAAACCGAAACCAAAGAATCCACCACGAAATAAAGCCTGTTTCCAATTCGCTTGATCAAGGGCTTTAAATAATAAGGCCAGCGCTACAAAGGGCGCATAAAATAAATCAGTCGGTGAAAATGAAAGTGCTAATAAAATACCCGATAAAAAACAGGTAAACTCCCAACGTAATAAGAATTTAAGCATATTAAAATATAAGAGATTTATCAGAGATTGGAATCACACCCATAAGTGCTATGAAACTCATCATACAACAAGTCCAGTTGTTATGCGTATTAAAAGTATCGGGCAA
>MPSY01000071.1 GCA_001901525.1 Methylococcales bacterium OPU3_GD_OMZ
TCACTTTCAAGAATAATAGCATCTTCAACCACGGCCATAATGCCATCAAGGTATTCAGCCTCGGCACGAACACTGGAAACTGCCAACAAAAAAGTAACCGCAATCAAAAATCGCACTGCATTATCCATTAAATATCCATCTCTCATTTATTATTGCGCAGGCGATTGATAGCCCGGTAATTCTTGTTCCAAGAAGGCATCGAGTTTATCCCCTAACCCCGTTAAGCCTTTCAGTTCTAATTGCACAAATAACCCCGTATCGTATCGTTCATTATCGATCGTCGTAACCGTATTAACATTCGCATTCGCATAACGCTTTCCTAGTACTCTTAATCGCCAACAACAGTTTTCTTTCTCGAGTCCTGCAAACATTTCAGTCGACAGATTATCTTTCAGCGAATAAACCCAGCCGCCAAAGACGCTCCAGTCATCATAGACCGGCCACAGAAAAGACATATCACTTTGAATAATACTATTTTTTCGGTAATTATAACCGACATTCACAATCTCTCGGTCTTCCCCGCGATACGCTAACGAAGCGCTACCACGGTTAATATCTTGGCTGTCCAGATCCCAAAAGAGATTGGCTTTATAGGTTAACTGCGCGTTCATGGCACCACTCAACTCTGCAATAACCGGTGAATAATTACTCGTGTCAACCACACCACCTGGAAGCACAACAGACCTATCCCTAAAATAATAAATCTGCCCCACAGTCAATTTAGCCAAATCAAGTCCGGTATCCGTATTCGCAAGCCGCGTTGTCAGCCCGAGGGTAACTTGATTTGCATCCCCTAACCGGTCAACGCCATTAAAACGATTCTCTCTAAATAACTGCCCACTATTAAAATCTGAAAGACTCGTATCAAATATTGGATTACTTTGCGTTTCTTCTGGAATATATAAATAGTATGCCCGTGGCTCTATTGCATGCACCAGATTTAGCCCTAACACGTCCTCATATTCCTTTTCAAGCACAAAGCGCGTGTCCATACTGACAATAGGCAGCGTGCGACTGTATTCAGTTGTTGTGTTACTGGTGGTATTCTCTAACCAATACTGAGTATGCTGCACCGATACCTTTGGCGTCATATTAAGGCCTGCTATCTGCAAAGGCAGGCTTAAACTGGGTTTTAAATTAATACGAGACCCGGTATCACCGCTGTTTTTATCAAAATAGACAAATTCATTTTCAGCCGCTACGTCAAGAGACAAGGACTCAAAATCCAATGTCTTATTTACATTAAAATCGATCTTAGGTAACCGTGTATACGGTTTAGCATCACTATGATCCAGTGTCCGAAAATGCTCCACCAGCCCTGAAAGCAGCAACTCATCGGTTTTATACTGCAACTGACTAAAACTTCGCATTTGGGTGCTTTGAGTCACCGTAAAGGAATTAGCCAACTCATTATAGTAGTCATCATCTGACAAATAATTAAGATCAACATCAAAGGCTAGACTATCGCCGGTCATTAAATCAGGCGCCCAACGGCTGTTATTTCGCCACTTAAAATTGCCTCGTTGTTTATCCTTATGTGAATTGGCTGTAACCTCATCCAATGCGGTCGCCTTATTATCACTGATTAAAAATTCACCTGAAAATTCACCTTTACTTGACGCGGTTAAGTAACGAAAATCACCGGCGAGCATTAAACCGCGCTCGGACATATAACGCGGCCTTAGCACTGCATCGTAATTAGGTGCAATATTCCAGTAATACGGCACGGTAAAATCTAAACCATTTTTCTCGGTATTATCCCAAGCGGCATTTAAAAAACCCGAAACCCGCCGGTCATCAATTGGAAAAGCAAAATAAGGGGTATAAAAAACCGGCACCCCCTTAAATTCAAGCCAGGCATGTTTAGCTGCGCCTTTACCGGTTTGCTTATTCAATTTTACTCGCTGCGCATGCACGACCCAATCCTGATTACCCGGTTTACAAGTGGTATAAGCGACATTTTTATAGCGTGTTAAGAATTCACTTTCACGGTAAACCACATCTGCCGTACCCCGCGTTCTTGAACCCGGGGCTATAAACAAGGCCTTTCTTAGCCGTGATTCATCGGTTGCTAACTTCATAAACGAAGTATCACTGTAAAAAGATATATCATCCGCACGGTAATAAACATTGCCTTGCGCATCAATAGTATTAGAGACTTTATCTAAGGAGGCTTTATCAGAGAGAGTGCGTTGGTCGGCCCGAATCATTTCAACATTACCGACAAAGGTCGTCACTTCATTATCAAAGGACTCTGCTGAATCTCCTTCAATAACCAGAGGTGATCTTAAACGGAACGGCTCATCGACTGCAAAATCTTGGCGATTGACCGGCAAACGTTCACAATTTTCCCACGGGTCATATTTCAAATCGCCTTGCATCATTTTAAAAATATCTTCCTGTGCAACAGCAAACGCAGGTGCCAATACCGATGACTTAAAGTCATCATCAGCCACCACTCGCCCCTCCCCTTGAGGGTCACGCCCCATTAAACTACAACCCCAGGTTTTATCCTCATCCTCAGGCAGACAAGTCCATCCCGGACGCTTGGCAATCGTTCCAGGAGGTAACTTTACCGGCGTGGATTCTTTTAAAACAGTCGGAATATATGCCGCCTCTGGCAGCACTAATTCAGTGATAGTCGGTGAGATTTTTTTTGATTCAGTTAAAGGTCTCCCCTTAAGTTCCGGACCGGTGACACACAACCATTCTTGACTGCCTTTTTTTTGCTGGCAACTCCAGCCTGCTGTAGCCTCCTGTGATAACGCTGGTACGTTATAAAACAAAAGACATAAAACAACGCATAATCGAGGAAACATAAATACCGATAGTTTTTTATTAGCTGAGCTGTACTAAATCAAATACTATAGTATCTTACAGTAATTCATCCGCCGCTTTAATTAATTAATTCAAGCCTTTTATGCCAAACACTGATTCAAGACTTTCTGCCATTAAGCATTGGTTAGGTCATACCCTAGAATTTAACTATACCGCCATTGAACCCGCCTCAACTGATGCCAGTTTCCGACGCTATTTCAGAATAGTTCACCCACAAGGAAGTCATATCGTAATGGATGCCCCACCGGAGAAAGAGGCCCTGACGCCTTTTATAAAAATCAGCGAATTACTGACCCGAAACGGCCTTAAAGCCCCTCAAATTTATGCCCAAAATACCCGTGAAGGATTTTTACTACTGGATGATTTCGGATCCACCTGTTATCTGGACCACTTAACACCTAAAACCGTTGATACGCTTTATAAGGCTGCTATGCAGGCTTTACTCAAGATGCAAGTAAATATTAATCCCGCCCAAAATACTCTGCCATCCTATAATCACGCCTTATTGCATCAAGAACTCGACTTATTTAGAGACTGGTTTTTAACTCAACTTCTCGATATCACCCTCTCGCCAGCAACACATCGAGAATTAGATCGTACGTGGACACTGCTGATTAAATCAGCACTCGAACAACCACAAGTCTTCGTCCATCGAGATTTTCACAGCCGCAACCTGATGATTCTCGAAGAACACTCCCCTGGCATTATTGATTTTCAAGATGCTGTACACGGCCCTATCAGCTACGATTTAGTGTCTCTTTTACGAGATTGTTATATCACCTGGCCCAAACAACACGTTTTACACTGGGTTACCGCGTACCACCGTCAATTACAAAACCACCCACGCTGGCAATGTGAGTTACCACAATTTATCCGTTGGTTTGACTTAATGGGACTTCAGCGCCATCTGAAAGCAATCGGTATTTTTTCGCGTTTAAAAATACGCGACCACAAAGAAAATTATATTAATGATATTCCACGCACCCTTAATTATGTCATTCATATCAGCGATAATTACCCCGAGCTATCATCATTCAGCCAGTTACTCAAAAATGAAGTTCTGCCGGCAAAAAATCTGCCGTCATGAAAGCCATGATTCTAGCTGCCGGCCGCGGTAAAAGACTTCGCCCACTGACCGATAAACACCCCAAACCTTTACTCCCTGTCGCAGGCAAGCCGTTAATCGAATACACTATTGAACGTCTTGTCAGCGAAGGCTTTCAAGACTTAGTCATCAATATTGCTTATCTCGGCGCACAAATCAAAGAGACCTTAGGCAACGGCCAGCGTTTTAATGCCAAAATAAACTACTCTGATGAAGGAAGCAATCCCCTGGAAACTGCAGGCGGTATTATCCATGCCTTACCCTTACTCGGTGAAAAACCGTTTATTGTGGTCAACGGCGATATCGCTACTGACTTTAATTTTTCAACTTTAAAAGAACAACCGATTGATTTAGCGCACCTCATTCTTGTCCCTAATCCAGAGCATCACCCTCACGGTGATTTTGCTATCAAAAACACCCTTATTACAGAGAACGCCTCTCCCCGCTACACTTTCAGTGGCATTGGCCTCTATCATCCCAAACTTTTTAACAATCAACCCGTCAGTAAATCCGCACTCAAACCACTCCTGCAAGCGGGTATCCAGAAAAAAGGCATATCCGGTGAACTCAGCCATGATTTCTGGCTGGATATTGGCACTGTTGAACGCCTAAAACAGTTCGAACAACATGTCACAAACAACCTTTAAAAATCAAAAACAAACTATTTAGATTATTTAGTAAAGGTAATAAACTGCCGGTAAGGCGAATCTCCTTTCCAGGTAAAAGATTCTGTGTAGTAGTGCATCAGACTCAAATAACCAATAACCACTAACGTGACAACGCGTCTAATTTCAACCCCAAAGAAAAACTCTATTAACACCTGACAAATATAATCACCGTATTGTTGCAATCCAAAAGCTATCGCAAACGATAATAGTGGCAAGACCAGAAAAATCGATAGCCCTATTTTCTTAGCACCCCGATAAATAAAATTTCGAGGTTCGACGCTATGGCGATTGTAATCATGCGTTACATAAAAAATATACGCAGTAATATCGTGCACTAATCTTGGCACCAAAATAGCCAAAAAATAATGCTCGTGAGCAAATAAATAAAAACCTGAAAACACTAAAAAAGCATTTGCCCATAAAAACATTTTACCAAATAAGGTAGGAACTGACTTCTGACAAGAAAACGTCGACACGACTAACGCAATACTCAACACAGAAATAAGACTTTTAATAACAAGTACTTCAGCAGGTGACAGATTGTTTTTCAAAAAGATGCCTATATAAACCAAAATACCGGCCGCAACGCTCAAATACAGTTGGATATTAAACTGCCTGTCTGACAATTGACAAACACCTCGGGCTAAACCATGTTGTTGCTTTAAAACATGCAACACAGTCCAAGAAGCCACTAAAATATACATGAAATAATACGGTAACCATTGACTGCCCAACCCAAAAAATACCGCTAAAGCCAAGGTCATTGCAATCACCTTAACCTTAAAGGTTTTAAGGTAGTCAACATTACTGGTCATGACTACTGCACTGGCAACAATATGTGGAATACCAAATAATATATTAAAAAAAACAAAATGATTCGGGCTTGTTGGTAAAGCTTCTTTCAAGAATCCACCCCAAAAATGACTATCAACTAACTGCAACAATAAACAAATGGGAATAATCGCATAAACACCCAATAACCAACGAAATGAAATCGCTAACGGCTTTTTCGGAAGATGATCTTCTGAAACTTGTTGCAGTTCTTCTGTCGTCATTATAAAACCTAATTACTCTGAAATTTGTATTTTACTTAAAGGAAAAGTACACTGGATCACACGCTACGATCAAGCGTTTTTTTAAATATAATCATAATTGATGCCCGACTATCGATGACCTTCACCCTACACCCACAATTAGATCAAGATACCATCGCGCTTGGCCGTTTTAAACTTTGTCATGTTCGCCTAATGAACGAACGTCATTACCCCTGGTTTATTCTGATTCCGGAAGGTGACAATATTCAGGAAATCCATCAACTTAATTCTAACGATCGACTGCAATTCATACACGAATCTTGCTATTTAGCAGAACACCTTCAACAACACTTTAAAGCAGATAAATTAAATATCGCCGCTATTGGCAATAAAGTGCCTCAACTACACATCCACCATGTTGTGCGTTTCGAAACGGATCGTGCATGGCCTAATCCTGTTTGGGGACAATTTAAACCTGAACCGTATAGTGAATCAGCGCTCACCTCTATTCTTAATTTCACGCAACCATTAATCACAGCCTATAAGCCATGACCTACCAGCAACCCATGGGGCCGGTCATGATTGACCTTGTCGGTCAATCCATTTTAGACCACGAAAAGGAAAAAATACGCCACCCCAACACTGGCGGCATTATTTTATTTCAACGTAATTTTCAAGATGTAAAACAAGTTACCCAATTATGCCATGACATTCGTAGCATCCGAAAAGGCAACATCCTCATTGGTGTCGACCAAGAAGGGGGCCGCGTTCAACGATTTCAAGAAGGCTTTACCCGACTACCGCCTGCCAATACTTACCAATCCTTCGGGAAAGAAGCCGAATCATTAGCAACTACAGCCGGTTGGTTAATGGCCACTGAACTCTTACAGTGCCAAGTCGATTTCAGTTTTGCACCCGTTCTAGATGTTGACAGCGGTGTTAGCGAGATTATAGGAAATCGTTCCTTCTCTCAAGACCCCAGTCAAGCAACCCAACTCGCCACTGCATTCCGGAATGGAATGAAACGTGCGGGCATGGCCGCTGTCGGAAAACATTTCCCAGGTCACGGCGCCATTGCCGCGGACTCCCACCTGGAATTACCCGTCGATAAGCGACATTTACCCACCCTCCAGTTTCATGATCTACTACCCTTTAAAGCACTCATTGCAGATCAAATTGAAGCTATTATGCCCGCACATATTGTCTATTCTGAAATCGATGACCAACCTGCTGGGTTTTCATCTTTTTGGCTTAACACTATTCTTCGTGATCAACTGAACTTTAACGGTGCCATTTTTAGTGACGATTTATCTATGGCCGGTGCTGCTTTTTCAGAAAGTTACCCAAAACGCGCACAAAAAGCCCTCAACGCAGGCTGTGACATGGTTCTTGTTTGTAACAACCCCGATGCTGCCAGTACTGTTCTCGACTCTTTGCCCCTTAAAAACAACACATTGCGGCAACACCGACTTGAAAAAATGCGCGCAACTAAAACAACACTCACCACACCCTTAAGTCAATCTGAACATTGGCTCTTTGCCCGCAACCAAATCTTATCACTGTTAAATAACTAATTATGCTGCCGCCAGATGCCATCAAAGATATCCAAAAAAATGCCGATTTACTTTATGATAAACACCAAATAGAAACGGCCCTAAGCAACATCGCTCATCAAATTAATAGTCAACTTAACGATAAAAACCCCCTCGTTATGTGCGTCATCAATGGCGGCATTATTACTGCCGGGCATTTACTCCCCAAACTTAACTTCCCCTTAACACTTGATAGTATTCATGTCAGCCGTTATGGTCATAACACCCACGGCGATAGCCTTCATTGGCTTGCAAAGCCACAATCTTCTTTAACTGACCGCACCGTACTATTAGTAGATGATATTTTAGATGAAGGCATCACACTGGATGAAATCGCTCATTTTTGTCGAAAACAGGGGGCTAAGGAAATTTTCAGTGCCGTTTTAATCGATAAGCAACTAAATAAGCCCAAACCTATAACCGCTGATTTTATTGCACTCACATCGCCTAATCGCTACTTATTTGGCTATGGCATGGATTATCAAGGCTACCTACGAAATGCACCCGGAATCTTTGCCTGTCAACACAATTAACCCACTCCAGCTCCCACCCGGTTAAAGTAAGTTACCTGATTTCACACCCCTCATACACACATAGCACCAGAGACTCTGACTATTGAAACCGGCAATGAAAAAATTATCAGCTCCAAAAAACAGCACCGACAAAACCCTATCGCCTTGGCGTGAATCGTTAAATACTATTATTTTTGGCGCCGAAACCACCGCCGGTAAAACTTTTGATATTATCCTTATCGTCAGCATCCTATTCAGCGTCATTGCGGTCATGTTAGACAGCGTCGCAACCATTCAAAAGAGTTATCACACTGAACTTTTCTACGCGGAGTGGTTTTTTACTTTATTGTTCACCATTGAATATTTTTTAAGAATAATTTGTGTCAAAAAACCTCTCCGCTATTGCACGAGCTTTTTCGGGCTGGTCGATTTATTATCCATCTTGCCCACTTATATTTCTTTATTACTACCCGGTGCACAGTACTTACTGGTCATTAGAATTCTCCGCCTGTTACGCATCTTTAGAATCCTCAAACTAACCGAATACATGGGCGAAGCCAGCGTGCTGATGGATGCCTTAAATAATAGTAAACGTAAAATCTTAGTTTTCCTTTACACCGTCTTAGCCGTTGCGATCGTCTGTGGCGCTCTCATGTATGCTATTGAGGGTAGCACATCAGGATTCACCAGTATTCCACGTTCCGTCTATTGGTCTATTGTGACACTCACGACCGTGGGTTATGGCGACATTGCCCCCCAATCGCCCCTCGGCCAAATAGTCGCTTCGGCTATTATGATTTTAGGTTATGGTATTATTGCGGTCCCAACAGGTATTTACAGCCTAGAGTTAGTTAAATCGTACCATGCCAGCACAGTACGCAACGACTCTTGTCCTTCCTGTGGCGAAACCGGTCATGATTCTGATGCCGAATTTTGCAAATTTTGCGGAAATACACTAGAGGAGAGCCCCTCATAACGCTAAAATAAAAATTAACCTATCCACTCTTAAAGAGGCACTGAATCCTTATGCGTTTTCTACATACAATGATTAGAGTCCAT
>MPSY01000204.1 GCA_001901525.1 Methylococcales bacterium OPU3_GD_OMZ
ATGATTAGTGATATAGAACAAGATGCTTCTGCACGGATGACTAAAAGTGTTGAAGTAGTAAAGCAGGCTTTTATGAAAATAAGAACCGGGCGAGCACACCCCAGTTTACTCAATCAAATACAAGTGTCTTATTATGGCACCGATACGCCTTTAACACAGGTTGCCAATGTAGCTGTGGAAGACTCAAGAACATTAACGGTTACGCCTTGGGAACAAGGTATGGTTCAGGCGATTGAGAAAGCGATTTTAGCTTCTGATATGGGCTTAAACCCGGCAACTATTGGTACGGTAATTCGTATACCGTTACCGCCGTTAACCGAAGAACGACGTCGTGATTTGGTGAAACTGGTTAAACGCGAAGTTGAAAATGGTCGTATTTCTATTCGGAATATTCGCCGGGATGCTAATTCTGATATCAAAGAAGCGTTGAAAGAGAAAATGATCTCCGAAGACGAGTCACGTAAGGGTGAAGAAAGGATTCAAAAAATAACCGACAGTTATGTTAAGGCTGTGGAAAAACTGTTGGAAGAAAAAGAAGCTGATTTGATGTCTTTTTAGATGTTAAGTCGGTATTAAAAAATAATGACAGTTAGTGATGGACGTTCAAATTAAAAAAGGCACGGAAAGAATGCCGAAACACATTGCAATTGTTATGGATGGTAATGGTCGGTGGGCGCAAGCGAAGCACCTGCCGCGAACAGCCGGGCATCATGCCGGTTCGAAAGCTGTGCGACGCACCGTTGAATATTGTGCTCAGCAGGGCATAGAGGTTTTAAGTTTGTTTGCGTTTAGTAGTGAGAATTGGCACAGACCTAAAGAAGAAGTTGATCTTCTCATGCGCTTATTCATCACGACGCTTAAACAGGAAGTTAAGCGCTTAAATGAAAATAAGATTCGTTTGCTTTTTATCGGGGATCGCAGCGCTTTTTCTCAATCGTTGCAAGATAAAATTAAAGAAAGCGAACAATTGACATGTGAAAATACAGGGATGACCTTAATTATCGCCGCAAATTATGGCGGTCGTTAGGATATTTGCCAGGCCGCTGAGAAAATTATTCAACAGGCTGTGGCCAATAATGACAGTAATTTTAAGGTAACCGAACAGTTGTTGGAAGGCTGTTTAGAAACAACAGGAATTAGTGACCCAGATTTGTTTATACGGACCGGGGGTGAAAAAGGATCAGTAATTTTATGTTATGGCAAATGGCTTATACTGAATTTTTTAACAGTTCGGTGCTGTGGCCTGACTTTAACGAAGATTATTTGAGCGAGGCTATTTTTGATTACCAGAATAGGCAGCGGCGTTTTGGGCATACTGGGGAACAAGTTGACTCAATGCAAAAATAACGTCACATCATAAATTTAAATTTTAAGATAAATTAGTAAAGACAATGTTAATTAAACGTATTATTACAGCACTGGTTTTGATTCCTGCAATTGTGGCAGCAATCTTTTTATTGC
>MPSY01000072.1 GCA_001901525.1 Methylococcales bacterium OPU3_GD_OMZ
ATTTTTCACTCATCCTGTCGTGTTAAAAAACGTACCCCTCATAAACTAAAACAAATGAGCGTTGCCATCATTTAGTGAACTTTTTTCTTTTGAATACTACCATGCGTAAAGAACTCCCCCGCCCTGATTGCTTTAACTGCACCCATTTCTATATTACTTGGGATAAGAGATTTCCTAAAGGGTGCCACGCCTTTAATATTAAATCCATGCGGCTTCCCAGCATCGATGTTGCGATGACCGATGGTCGGGACTGCCACTGCTACACGCCAAAAGCAATTAAAAAACCCATTAATAATTAAATGATCGTCCGAATTCCAGATTCCTTAAGGCGTAATTAAATTTAAATAGATTTACCACAATGCGGACATGATTCCTGCATTTTGCTACGAAGAACTGCCTGATATTCATCCATCATAATCTTAGAGGCCGTTACTTCACTTATTCCTAAGGTTTTACGGGTTTCTTCCAGTTCAACCGCTTCTTCATCGTCAATTATCCCGTCATCCTCCGTTAGTTTACGTACAAGTGTTTCATAGATTTTCTGACGCTCTGCCAGTTGTGCTGAAAAAGCTGATGCCAGAATACCTGCAGGTAACGCCACCATACCTACACTAACCACTGTAATCGCAGCACCAAACACCCGCCCACCGGTCGTTATCGGGGTAACATCCCCGTAACCAACAGTTGTTAAAGTAGCAAAAGCCCACCACATTGCAGCAGGAACACTACCAAAGGCATCCGGCTGAACTTCATGCTCAAACATATAAATGCCACTTGCGGCAATTAACATAACGATCAATAAAATGGCAATCGAGGCAATAAAGGCTCGCGCATTATCATGAATAACTTGAAATAATAATGTCATGGTTTGTGAATACCGGGTCAATTTAAAAACCCGCAATAACCGTAACGCTCGTAAGAAGCGAAGATCTAAAACTCCACCAAAAACAATGATCAAGTAAAAAGGTAAAATGGCTAACAAATCAATCAGAGCATTGCCACCCCTCATATATTTCAGCCGCCGAGAGAAATTAGAATCACTATAAAAACGGTATTCTTCATTTTCAACACAAACCCAGATTCTGACAAGATATTCTATTGAAAAAATAGCTACTGCAACAATTTCGATGAGATCAAACCAATAACCATAGACTGCATTGATACTTTTCACTGACTCTAAAACAATGGCAACCACGTTAGTAACAATGAGAATGATTAAGAAAATATCAAAAATACGACTACTGATGTCATTTTTTTCGGCAATTTCCACAATTTCAAAAGTTCGTCGCCTAAGCGTTTTTTGTGGAACCTTGTCAACAATACTGTCCATGGTATAACCTCACTCTGAATCGAAATAGGCACAAAAAATTATCTAGTACTACTCTTAATTTCATTATAGCGCTATCATGACTTGACAAGTCAACCAGATTAGATACAGCAATGATGAAATCACGCTATCGGTAACCGGTTCATGAAAAACAGTCCCTTTAAATCCATAATTGTTACAACTCGTTTAAATTAATGACCCAAAATCACACTGTTAAGTTACTTGTTTCTTTTATTCTCATTTTGTTTATACCTCTGTGTCATGCACAATCCCAAGCGCTTCATGACCATGAAGATATACGTCAAGGTGTCGCCGCTTTTGTGGCCGAGAACCAGTCTGGGCATTACCAAACAGAAGTGCAAAAAATGGATAAGCGCATAAAACTATCGCAGTGTTCTGATGAACTCAGTTTTAGTTACCCGTTTGAAACGGACTCCACCATTGAGGTTCGTTGTTCTGAGATCAATAATAATTGGAAAATATTTTTATCGGTAAAAAATAGACCGCTTCATAAAGCCTATGCAGTGAACCGAACACTGACAGCCGGATATCAACTCACTGAAACAGACCTGGAACCGTTGTATATTCCTTCCTCAAAGCTTTCTCCCTACTTGGTTGACAATCCCAAAAGTGTCATAGGATTCTCATTAAAACAAACCCTGCGCCCGGGTCATGCGCTCCTGATTTCGGATATTGAAGGAATCACTCAAATTATGGTGGCTAAAAAAAGACTGTACGCCGGTCACCGTGTCACCTTAGCTGATATACAATTTAAAACGGTTCCGCTCGATAAAATTCCAGAATCTGCCATCCTGGAACAAAGTGGTATCCGCAATAAAGTTCTCATCAAAACCATTTCAGCAGGCCATGTTTACAACATAACTGATTTTAGCCATCTGAATTTTGCAATTATTAGTCGTAGCAATCTTGACTTAGGTCATATTTTGGATAACACAGACCTTGATGTCATTTTGCAAACGAATAAAAACCCTGTTGCTAATCATTTCAAGCAAAAAAGCCAGTTAATTGGCAGAACGCTGATACGTGACATTAGTAAAGGGACTATTTTGCTTCCTGCTATGGTGGAAAACAGCCTCGGTATGTTGCCTCTTGCAAGCAAAGATATGATCAATGTAGTTATTACCCGCGAAACCCTTAAACCCGATCGTAAAATAACCGCTAGCGACCTTGATAGCAAACAGGTTAAACGTTACTCCACTGCAATGGGCTATTACACTCAAGCAGACGAGGTTATCGACCTCGTGCCCAAACGCTTTATAACCAAAGGAACTATTCTTCGCCATGCCTTACTAAAAAAACCCGATCTTATCAAAAAAGGGGCTCATGTCACTATTACAGTCACTAGACAAGGTTTTTTTATCAGCAATGAAGGTATCGCACTGGAACCGGGTGGTTTGAACGATGAAATTCAAATAAAAGTTACCAATAGTGGTAAGATAATCACAGGAATTGTTGACGCGGTAGGAAAAGTAAAAATAATCAAATAATTCTAAACTTTTGTGATAATCTGACGATCAGATAGTTAAGCAAATTAGATTTAAGGTAAATACAATGGACAGTATAAATAATGGTGGTGTCAAAACGCCTTTAAACAGGCTGTTAAACGCAAAATCCAAAGAACCGATTGAATCGGAAGCGAACAAAGGTCTTGCGAGTTCTGAGAAAAATCAGGACAGTGTAAAAGTAGCCGTAGAAAGTACCCAGTTGTCTGACTCCATAAAAGATATCATGGGCCTGCACCAATCGATCAAGAAAACACCTGAAATGGATATGGATAAAGTAAACCATATTAAACAGGCATTGGCCTCAGGGGATTACCCTCTGGATACAAAGAAAACAGTAGCAAACATGATCCGCCTAGAATCATTGCTTGGCCATTAAGGAAATAACAGCCAACATTACTACAGAATGCTTTTTGAAGAACAGCTTGAAACAGCGATAGCACTGGCTTTAAAACTAGAAACACTGTTAGCTTCTGAATATTCTTCACTTAAAGTTCAAGATATCAGTACTTTTCAAAATATCCAGTCAACGAAAACTGACTTACTTCTGCAATTACAACTCTTTGATCAACACAAAAAGGATTTTGTAGAAGAACATAAGGTTATGGGGATTCCACCCGAAATAGAACCTTTACTCGCGGGGGACCCTCAAAAAAACTGGATTTATTTAATAGAAATACTCTCTCGTTGCCAAACCCAACATCGAAAAACTGAAATTTACCTAGACCAAAAAATAAAAACAACTCATAATGTACTTGAGGTTTTGACAGTAAACAACCAAGATCATACAACTAAGCTATATAATGAGTCAGGAAAAAACACCATTAAAACACTTGGTAATATAATTGATGAAGGTTAACGCAGAAACAAAAAAAGAGCCTAAGCAACAAGGTAACGGGTTATTCTTTTTGGCCTTTACTATTTTAGTAACGTCGCTTCTTATCTTGACCTTTTTAATAACTGGAGATAAAAATCTCAGTCGTATCGTAGCAGCCACCGCAGTTGTTATTATACTTTCTTTCTATGTGATTTTCTCACTCTATAATAAACCCAACCAATCACTGGATCCGCAACTCCAACAGTTAAGCACAATAATTTCTAATAGAATTGAGCACAGCCTGTCACAGCAACTGACTAGCCAAATAGGTGATCTTCAAAAAAGCATCCCCCAACAATTAAAATTACTCGCTCAAGCTGATGCCTCTCCCAACCAATCTTTACAAATAACACCCAATGAGCAAAATCATTTGATGTACAGTCATGCTATTAGATTAGCAAAAGAACAAGTCAGTCTTGAAAAAATTGTAGAAATTTGCGGCATTAACAGATCTGAAGCCGAATTGATTCTACAAATGCATGGCGGCGGACCTAAAATCAATGCTTAAAAAGACCTATCCTTTAATTTTTCATCACCCGGTTTCATTCCTCTCAACCAATAACTGAAAGCTAATACCTCTGCAACCAAACGATACAATTCGACCGGTATATCTTGATGCAGTTCTAACATAGAAAGTAATGCTACCAGGTCTTCATCTTTGTAAATTGGCACACCTTCTTTCTTGGCAATAGCGAGAATTTTCTCTGCCAAATCGCCTTTCCCCATCGCTGAAACAATAGGTGTTTCATATTCACCATATTCAATGGCGACCGTTTGTAATTCCTTATCATTCATTAGACTTTCATATCCAAAATGGCATGTGACAGTTTTTCTTTATAAGGTCCTGGTTTTTCAATATCGGAAACCTGAATACCCGAAATTGACACACCTACAGTTTCTACCCGTTCAATTAAGTTTTCTTTAGTATTATTAATGAGCGAGACTAACCAGTTCTGATCAGAGCGAAAAAAGATCGATGCGACTTTTTCTTGTAACAAAATTTCAACTTTGAAACAGCCCATTAGAGAAGTATTACTTTCTAAATGAATTTGCCACTGATCTCTTAATTTCTGCTCTTTTCCTTGCATCACGATCATTTGAATAAATTCTCCAGATAAAAATGGGAGCAAACAAGAATAATAGACACCTCCTTGTAATTCAGTCGCCAAGGATTTTATTTGGCTCGATGTAATGCTCTCTAATAATTTTGAAAGTTCATTATTATCGGCATCACCCTCCTGCAAAAGAAGTAATAATAAACGCTTTAAATCTAGAAATTCCGGAATAGCCGGTCGTAATAAACTATTCTCAAAAAACAAACCCGAATTTTTTAATTGTGCAAGAACCCAGTTTCCATCAACCTTTTTAGGAAAAACCAAACGCTCATTTAACAAATCAGCAATGGATAACTTTTCTAAATCAGCTAATGATTTGCCTTCACCCAGTGCGTGAAACAATGATTTTATTGATTTTGACTCAAGTGACTTGGATTGTGCCTTATTATTTAACAACGAAACCAGATATTGCTGTACCGGGATGAGAGGTTGCTCTCGAAATAATAAACTACGCAAAAAAGGATTATTCCCGGCCAAGTTTGATAACGGAAGTTGGCTCTCGTTAAGCAACTTCATTCGCGGAGGGCTACTATTCGGATCAAGCACCTTTAGCAACAACCGTTGACCCACAGTGAAACGACCTTTGATATTTCCTTGGAAAAGTAAACCACTCCCCTCTAAAATCAGCACGGGTTGCGTCTGCTTTACCAGTACTTCAACTACTGTCCCCTGTGGCAATACTGACTTTTGGCTGACATCAACACCGGGTTTTAACGATTTCCCCTCGGTGTTAAGCGCCAATCTATTCGCTTGAATCAATTGAGATTCAGGTATCGTTGATTTAACAATTACCTCCTCTAACGTCACTTATGGTCTTGCATAAAAATTAAAAGCATGTTAGCTTTAAACCATGATTAATGTACGGTATAGCACATATGGATAGTATTAACAACGTATCGAATAACACGATGTCTTTAAAGCCAATGGTTCCTGCGGATACAGATCCTAAGAGATCTGAGCTTGATAATGAACCTGAAATTGAGGATTCAGTTGAATTCAGCGCCGTTGACCAAGCACCTGAAACCAGTGAGTCAAACGAATCAGCACAAGACAGTGAAGCCAAAGCCGCATTATCAAACCGTAATAGTACGCAGCAAACAGATGTGTACCTCTATAGTAATACCAATCAGTCAAAATCTGTTGAGGATGCCGGCGATAACAAGGTAACCGATTCATCCCCACAACAAAATAATGCTCCAATTCTCAGCAGTGCTAATTCAGAAATAGGCACTATGATTAATCAGTTAATCTAACCGTACAACACTCTTTTTTACCTTTGTTTAAGAAGGATTGTTTGTATCCATAATGATTTCTATCCGTCGGTTCTTTTCACGGTTCTTTTGGCTGGTATTAGGTACTAAAGGACGTGTATCGGCATAGCCTATAATGTCTATCCTTTTCCGTGGAACATCCAACAAAGCACTCAATGAGTCAGCAACTGTGGCGGCACGTGCAGCCGATAAATCAAAGTTTGTATGGTATTTAGGGTGGTGTAAAATGGGCGTATCGTCCGTGTGCCCAGCGATAGTGACTTTCCCCTTGCTTTTTAACAAAACCCGGCTCACCGCTCTTAGAGCGACGACACCCATCGGATCAATTTCGGCACCCCCAGAAGAAAAAGCCCCTTTTTCACCTAATCGGACAATAACCTGATCACCTTTACGTTCAATTTCAGCTAAGCCTGCAGCAATCTGCCCTTCGAGTTCGAGCTCGAGTTCTGCAATTTTCTTCTCGATGGTCCCTTCAGATCGGTGTTTGTCTTTACCATTTTCGTTATTAGGGTTTGATAGACTCTCATTTAAGCTATTATCCCTCACTTCAATAGTGGATGATAACTCTTGCTGTGCAGTGGCTATTTTAGCGTAAAGATCAATTTTCTTTTGAACGGCAGAATCAACTCGTTGTTTGGCCTCAGAGGGGCTTTCATTTTCACCGCCACCAGCAGATTTCCCTTTTAATTCCACTACCAAACGTCCTTGGTCAATTTTTACGTTGACCTGACCCTCGGCTATTTCTGTTTCTAAAACTTTTTGTAATCGTTTTAATTCAGACTTAATATCAGAATCCTTCTCATCAGTTTCCTGTTTTAATTCAAGTTCAGATTTAGTGGAATCCTTACTTCTTTGAGAGGGTGTATTAAGCACGGTCGCTTGGGCTATAGACGGGCTAAATTCTTGTTCAATAAGACTGGTACCTTTGATCATAACGCGAGGTGTTGGCATACCGAACGCATTACTTAACGAGCCCACTACTTTTTTATATTTATCTACTTTGGTATCGGCAAAAGATAACAATAAAACAAAAAAGGCCATAAGTAACGTCGCCATATCAGCAAACGTTGCCATCCATAAGGGAGCACCCGGCTTACATTTCTCACAAGGGGGGTCTTTTTCTTCCTCTTCAGCGTCAGATGAGTCTTCAGCCATTACTGATCACCAATTCTATCCACCCTCAGCCTTTGCAAGACGGGCTTTAGGACTCAAATAGATAGTCAACATGCCTTCTAATACCCGTGGGTTGCCACCGTCTTGAATAAAGCCCAGTGCGGTCACAATCATTTCATTATTATTACCTTCGTCAACAATGCGTTGTTGCAACTTTTGCTCAATAGGAAAAGCAATAATATTGGCTAAGAAAGCACCGTACAAGGTTGTTAAAAGTGCCACCGCCATCGCGGGTCCAATTGATTTTGGGTCACTCATGTTAGCCAACATTTGCACTAACCCAACCAGGGTGCCAATCATCCCCATGGCGGGAGCAAAATCGCCAATGGACATCCAGATAGCCGCTCCCCTCTCTAACCTAATAACATTTAATTCCGTATCTTTTGTTAATTGTTGAGCGACTAATTGTTTATCCGTTCCGTCAACCAACATATCAACGCCTTGTTTCAAATAAGGATCAGCAATTTCTACGGCCTCCAAGGCAATCATGCCATCTTTTCTAACAATAGTTGCTATTTCAACGAGTTGATCCAGTAAATCTTCAGGTGCAGCCAGAGGATTTCCAAAACTCCGTCCGGCCGTAGCTCCTGCGGCTAAAAAATCACTCAGTGATGAGCGCATCAGAACAACCATTATGGTCCCACCCACCACAATAACCAGAGAAGGAATATTGACAAACATACCTGCTGAACCACCTAATACGATGGCCATAACAATAGTTGCATTCGCCCCTACTATTCCGATGACTGTTGCTATATCCATAGATTAAATCCTTTAACAATGATGAAAGCCTGCAAAACCCAATTTAACATTATTTAAATCGACAAAAAATAACAGTTCTTTAACTTAAAGTGTTTTATCAACAGTACTGTACAAAATACGCTGAGTCAATGATTCGATGGAATCATTTTCTGATTAATAATTGAATGTCATTTAATCCAACTATTGAAAGATTAAAGCCACCCAGATGATCTTCACTAACCGGTATGATTTCTTTTAAGAACGATTAAAAATACACCTCTTCAGCTCGAGGAGGTGACGCTACAAACGCATGAAGATCCCTTTCAAGTTCTACACCGTTTTCTAAAAACCTAAGCACCTGTATGTGACCCTTTTGATCCCACAGAATCCAAGGCCCGTTTAAAAAACCATGGTTAAAATAGCGTTCTAACTTTTTTTGCCCCATCGCATAAGATGAAAGCCATAAGCCATGTTTTCTGCCGTCTTTGTATTGTTCTATTTTAATTATTTGCCCACTTTTATCCCAAAAGGCAAAGCCTAAAGAAGGGCTTTCTTTCCCCATTTTATAGACTCTGACACTTTTCTTTTGTCCATTTTTATACCAAGTAGTGAGTTGCCCCTCTAATTTTCCATTGGTAAAGAAAGCCTCACTTTCTTTTTTACCATTGGAATACTAATGAACAAATAACCCTTCTTTTATATTATGTTTAAATG
>MPSY01000073.1 GCA_001901525.1 Methylococcales bacterium OPU3_GD_OMZ
TGCGCCAATATTGTACCCAACATCACATCTATTTACCGCTGGCAAGGCAAAATCACGACCGACCAAGAGCACTTATTATTACTTAAAACTGACCAAACACATTACCCGGAGATTGAGCGTATCATTCTAACTAACCACCCCTACGATATCCCTGAAATAATTGCCACGCCCGTACAACACGGCCAAACTGATTACCTTAACTGGATTCGCTCATGCCTTTCATAAAATTCTGGGCGCTTATCCTAATCACTTTGGGATGCCAACAAACCTATGCACTCACCAATAATGACCTGCTTCCACCTGATCAAGCATTTAAATTTTATGCACAATCTTTAGACAGCAAAACAATCAACGTTCATTGGCAAATTGCCGAGGGTTACTACCTCTATCGGGAAAAAATAACCCTTACGATACCCAATACTAACCATGTCAAACTGGGCGCTTACACCCTTCCACATGGCATACCCAAGTCAGATGAGGCTTTTGGCGAGGTTGAAATATTTCATAATGCGCTCAGTTTCTCCATCCCTGTTGTGCAATCTATAGACCCGCCTGCCCCTTTTGAATTAAAAGCAGGTTTTCAAGGTTGTGCGGAGGTCGGTGTTTGCTATCCACCGATGAGCAAAACCATTACTATTGAACCCAGCCCCATTCAATCAAATGCCACCCAAAAAGCGATTGCACCAGAAACAAACAACTATTCTGAACAAGATCAAATTGCTCGGAACTTAAGTGAGAAAAGCTATGGATTAATATTAGCGAGCTTTTTTGGCTTTGGGCTCCTGTTAGCCTTTACCCCTTGTATTTTTCCAATGATCCCTATTCTTTCAGGCATCATTGTGGGGCAAAAAGGCCCGGTCACGGCTTGGCGAGGCTTTATCTTATCGTTGAGTTATGTCCTGGCCGGCGCGGTCGCTTATACCGCATTTGGTATTTTAGCCGCATTATTTGGCAGTAATCTGCAAGCTGAATTACAACAACCTTGGATTATCGCCTCATTTAGTGGGATATTCATTCTCTTGTCACTATCCATGTTTGGCTTTTATAATCTTGAATTACCACAGTCATTACAAAACCGCCTGAATAATGCCAGTAATCAGCAAAAAAACCAGGGCATTATAAGCGCCGCCATTATGGGCGCATTATCTGCGCTAGTTGTCGGTCCCTGCGTTGCAGCACCTCTGGCCGGCGCGTTAATTTATATCGGTCAAACTGGAGACGTTCTACTCGGCGGGTCAGCACTCTTCTTAATGGGGCTTGGCATGGGTATGCCACTACTCGCCATTGGCGCGTCGGCAGGCACTTTATTACCCAAAACAGGAGCATGGCTAAATACCACAAAAGCTATATTCGGTGTTGTTATGCTCGCCGTTGCCGCCTGGATGCTCGACCGCATCCTCCCAGCTTCTATTATGATGGCACTCTGGGCTGCTCTACTGATTATTCCAGCTATTTACATGAATGCAATAGAACCACTGCCGCACCCCAGTAACGGCTGGAAAAAGCTGTGGAAAGGGGTGGGTTTAATCATGCTGGTTTACGGTATTATCCTGATCATTGGTATTGCAACAGGCAGCACTAACCCTTTACAACCCTTGAATCATTTTAATCAAGCGACAAAAACACCCGAGCATTCCCTTACCTTTGAGCGCATCACTTCTCTAGACGAACTGAACCAAAAACTATCTCAGGCACAACAGCAACAACAACCGGTCATGTTGGATTTCTATGCTGACTGGTGTATTTCCTGTAAAGAAATGGAAGCCTATACCTTCTCTAATAACGCCGTACAAAAAGAACTCTCTCAGTTTATGTTGCTACAAGCAGATGTAACCGCTATGACTGCAGATGACAATGCTTTATTAAAACACTTTAATTTGATTGGCCCCCCCGCCATCTTATTTTTTGATACCGATAAAAATGAACAAGAACATTTACGTCTAGTCGGCTATAAAGCAGCCGATGATTTCTTAAACCACGTAAAACAAGCCCGATAAATGTCTCTGTTCCAATCCCGCATGGCCTTAATGAGTATTGCTATTGCAGCTCTTTTACTGGGCCTTTCAAGCCAACACTTTTTTTCTTCCCCTGCGCCTGAAACAGCACCCCCACTCGCAAAGATAATCTTACCGGATTTATCGGATACGCCACGCTCACTCGCTGACTGGAGTGGAAAAAAGCGAGTCATCAACTTCTGGGCGACCTGGTGCCCACCGTGTCGTAAAGAAATACCTGCATTGATAGCACTGCAAAAGAATTTAGCCTACGACGATGTACAGGTTATCAGTATTGCTATTGAGGACAAACAATCCGTTCAGTCTTTTCTGGAAGACTACCCTGTTAACTTTCCCGTCTTAATCGCCGGCGATGATGGCATCGCTCTCTCTAAGGAAATGGGCAATCATGTCAACGCCATACCTTTTACTGTTTTTGTTAATGAAAATGACATAATCCAAAAATCCCATGCCGGTGAGATATCGTTATTGGAATTACAAGAATTGATTCATTCAGACTAAAGTTTAATTCCTACAATACGACACCAATCACCCTCATAAACAGGTTCCTGCAACTGACAAAAGGGACTGTAGGCTTCCATAACATGACCTGCCTGCTCACTAAGAATCCCTGAAAGCACTATATGCCCGCCAGAATTTAGTAATGTTAAAATTGGCTGAACCATTTCAATCAAGGGATTAGCTAAAATATTGGCAACAACAATATCAGCCTGAATCGCTGGGCAATCATCGGGCAAATAACAATCTATTTTCGAGTCAATATTATTTTTGGCTGCATTATTTTTCGTCGCGGTAATCGCTTGTGTATCAATATCCACTGCAGCAACATGATTAGCTCCCAGCAACACACTCGCAATCGCTAAAATGCCCGAACCACAGCCATAATCAAGAACAGTCTTGTCCTTTAAGTCATAGCGCGCCAGCCACTCTAAACACAAGGCCGTTGTAGCATGCGTCCCCGTCCCAAAGGCAAGTCCTGGGTCTAAGGTCATACAAACTGTTTCGGGCGACTCTTGCTCAGACCCACTGGGGCAGACCCACAGCCGATCACCAAACAACATCGGCTTAAAATGCGCCATCCATGTTCGTTCCCAGACTTGGTCTTGTAAAATATCCAGTCGCCAGTCTTTTAATGAAAACCTAGGAAATTGTTGACCCACCAAAAGTTCTACAACTTCTGCATGAACAGACATCTCGAATAACGCAACCACTCGCGTTTGTTCCCAGATCTTTGTTTCCCCCAGCTCAGGCTCATAAATAGGCTCGTCAAGCGCGTCCAAATAAGTAACCGACACTGCACCCAACTGACTAAAAAGATCCGATAACGCCGGGGCATGCTGCTGATCCGTGATAACAGACAACTGTTTCCAACTCATGAACGCGCCTTAACCATAGAGTAAGTGGCGTGAAAGAAAATTATTCTAGCCACTGCCGTCAATAAAATTAACTGATTTACATTCCTAGCTTTTTTTCCAGGTAGTGAATGTTTTGAGAACCGACAGCAAAAGCATTATCTGCCATTATCTCACGCTGCAAAGGTATGTTTGTTTTAATCCCACCGATAATCATTTCTTCCAAAGCTGTCCGCATTCTGGCAATGGCACTATCCCGATTATCCCCATGCGCAATCAATTTACCAATCATTGAATCATAATGCGGCGGCACCGTATAACCATAGTACAGATGGGTTTCACAACGAATACCCGGTCCACCCGGAAAATGAAGTGTATCAATAGTCCCGGGGCAAGGCATAAATGTTTTAGGGTCTTCCGCATTGAGACGACACTCAATGGCATGCCCCGTTAATCTAACCTCATCTTGGGTAATCGACAAGGGCTCACCGGCTGCAATACGTAACTGTTCTTTAACAAGATCCACACCAGTAACCATTTCAGTGACCGGATGTTCAACCTGAATACGGGTATTCATTTCAATAAAAAAGAACTCGCCCTTCTCATACAAAAACTCAAAAGTCCCGGCACCATGGTAACCAATCTCAATACAAGCATTAGCACAACGCTCCCCCATCATTTTACGTTGCTCTTCTGTAATGCCCGGAGCTGGCGCTTCCTCGACTACTTTTTGATGGCGCCGTTGCATTGAACAATCGCGCTCACCGAGGTGAATGGCATTGCCGTGCATATCGGCTAAAATCTGGAATTCGATATGGCGCGGGTCTTCAAGAAACTTCTCCATATAGACCGTATCATTACCAAACACCGTGCCTGCTTCAGTCTTGGTTAATAAAATAGCATTTAACAACGAGGCTTCCGTATGGACCGTACGCATACCACGGCCGCCGCCACCACCTGCCGCTTTAATAATAACCGGGTATCCAATTTCCCGAGCCATTTTTAAATTCGTTTCAGCGTGCGCTGTTAAAGGATCACCATTCCCGGGAACACAAGGTATATTAGCTGCTTGCATTGCACGCTTTGCCTCAATCTTGTCACCCATCTGACGAATAGTATCGCCATCAGGCCCAATAAATACAAAACCACTCTCTTTTACTTTATCTGAAAACGCAGCATTTTCAGATAAAAAACCATAACCCGGGTGAATAGCTTCCGCATCGGTCACCTCCGCCGCACTAATCAGCGCAGGAATATTCAAATAACTTTCACTCGAGGGGGCAGGGCCGATACAAACAGACTCGTCGGCTAACCGAACATGCTTTAAATTTCTGTCTGCTTCAGAATACACAGCGACCACCTTAACGCCTAGCTCGCGACAGGCACGTAAAATTCGCAGCGCAATTTCGCCCCGATTAGCAATAACGATTTTATCAAACATTGTTTTTTATCTATTTAAATACGGTTTATTAAAAACACGTGTTATTCAATCACAAAAAGCGGCTGTCCATATTCAACGGCTTGTGCATTTTCAACCAAAATTTTGGTAATCGTACCACTGGCTTCCGCTTCGATTTGGTTTAAAATCTTCATGGCTTCGATAATACACAGGGTCTCACCTTCACTAACTCTCTGTCCCACATTCACAAAAACTTTTGAGCCCGGTGAAGCTGACGCATAAAAAGTACCCACCATGGGTGACTTCACAACATGACCTGCATAGTCCTCAGCAGCTGGCTGTTGCTGGCTCTCACTCACTACTGGCGCCGCAACAGGAGCTGCCACAGGAGCTGCCACAGGAGCTGCCACAACCGGTGCTGCTACCACAGCATTGGCTGAATACCGACTGATGCGAACGGATTCCTCACCTTCAGTAATCTCGAATTCAGCAATATCGGATTCTTCAATTATTTCGATTAATTTTTTTATTTTTCTAATATCCATGATCTTATCTCGCGAGTAGAATTTGATGTGCGGCCGTTAAGGCCATATGATAGCCGTTTTCGCCAAACCCAGAAATAACCCCCTCGGCTATATCTGAGAAATAAGAGTGTTTCCTAAAAGTTTCCCGAGCGTACACATTTGACAAATGAACTTCTATAAAAGGAATTTGAACAGCTAAAACAGCATCACGAATTGCCACACTGGTATGTGTAAATGCAGCCGGGTTAATAATAAACATATCAACGCCGCCAGCCCTCCCCTGATGGATTAAATCAATAATTTCATGTTCTGCATTGCTTTGATGAAACTTAAGCGCATGCCCGAGTTGTGTCGCTAATACCTCAAGGTCACTCTGAATACTTGCAAGCGTTGCGTGACCGTATAACTCAGGCTCTCGAGTCCCTAAAAGATTAAGATTAGGCCCATTAATTACGGTTATCGCTGCCATTTAATCGCTTATTTCATCCTCAATTATTCATTTAAACTTAGAGCTAACTGCCCCGATGGTTCATTCTGCCTAAATTAGCCACAATTGTCCATATCATTGTCTTTTAGAACCAAATAATAGCACTTTCCTGTATTTTAGAGACTTTAATGCCCTTATCCTAGCTATTAAAGCGATACTCTTTTCTGCGTTTTATCATAGACACTACTAATAAGTATTGATTAACAGTATAATCTCGTTCTGAAATTTTAGGATTCGTTATGCAAATCGGCTCCATCCAATTAAAAAACAATCTTTTTTTAGCCCCGATGGCGGGCGTAACAGATCGCCCGTTCAGGCAACTCTGCAAGAATTTCGGTGCGGGTCTGACTGTTTCTGAAATGGTATCGTCCAACCCCAACCTACGAAACCATTACCGCACCCAGCTAAAAAGCAACCACAGCGGTGAAACAGAACCGCGAGTCGTTCAAATTCTAGGAACAAACCCGAAGCAAATGGCAGCTGCGGCACATTACAATGCGGATCAGGGCGCTCAAATCATTGATATCAACATGGGTTGTCCTGCTAAAAAAGTATGCGCCGTGGCCGCAGGCTCAGCCTTACTAAAAGACGAAGCACTGGTCGGCAAGATCCTTGATGCGGTTGTTCAAGCCGTTAAATTGCCGGTCACCTTAAAGATCAGAACCGGTTGGGATACTGAAAACCGTAATGCGCTTAAAATTTCAAAAATCGCCGAAGAATCAGGTGTTTCCGCCCTCACTATCCATGGCAGAACCCGTGCTTGTCGCTTTTCCGGTAATGCTGAGTACGACACTATCAAAAAAATTAAAGCGCAGAGCCGAATACCTATTATTGCCAACGGTGATATTAATAGTGTCCAAAAAGCCAAAGCAGTATTAGACTACACTCAAGCCGATGCGGTTATGATTGGTCGTGCCGCACAGGGGCAGCCTTGGATCTTTACCGAAATAAACCATTACCTAAACCATGGTGAACTGCTGCCTCCTGTCCCTTTGGCAGAAAAACAAATCACTTTACAGCAACATCTAGAGGCGCTTTACCTCTTTTATGGTGATAAAATGGGCGTTCAAATAGCCCGTAAACATATTAATTGGTACTTCAACCCTATTGGACTCATTCCTAACACCTTGAAGCATAAAATTAATCAAGCACTCGTTCCCACAGAACAAATGCATTGGGTTAATAATGCATTCGAATTATTTAGCGATTAATCATGACTAACCCAAGCAAAGATAGTGAGACCAATAACATGACGCAACGCAATGCAACACCCTTAGCCACGCATGTCAGAACAGCAGTTATGGACTATTTTGAACACCTAAGTGACCATGAAAATGACGAACTTTACACTATTGTCATTCGAGAAGTAGAAAAACCAATGCTTGAAGTTACTTTAGAACAAGCCGGTTACAACCAATCTAAAGCGGCTAAAATACTCGGCATCAGTCGTAGTACACTGCGTAAAAAAATCGCCCAATACCGTATCTCCTAACCTTACTTTAACTGAACTCAACACTGACATTATGGACCTTAGAATAAGCCGTGCGCTCATTAGCGTGTCTGATAAAACCGGCATTATTGATTTTGCCCGCCAACTACATAATCTGGGAATTGAAATACTCAGTACCGGCGGCACTGCCCAGCAACTAACTGAACACCGTATCCCCGTGACTGAAGTCTCCGACTATACCGGCTTTCCTGAGATGATGTCCGGGCGTGTGAAAACATTACACCCCAAGGTTCATGGCGGCATATTAGGCCGTCGCGGCATCGATGACAAGGTTATGGCAGAACATGGCATTCTCCCTATTGATATGGTTGTGGTTAACTTATACCCCTTCCAACAAACCATAGCAAACCCCGATTGTTCTTTTGAAACAGCCATAGAGAATATAGATATTGGCGGTCCAACCATGATTCGCGCTGCTGCTAAAAATCATGCCAGCATTTCAGTTATCGTAGACCCAACCGACTATCAAAACACTGTCGATGAACTCACCACAAATAAAGGGGCGCTATCACAGGAAAGCCGTTTTAAACTGGCCCGTAAGAGCTTTGAACATACCGCCCACTATGACAGCGCTATAGCAGGCTATTTAAACAACCTAGATAACAACCCCTTCCCTGAAAATCTAAATCTGCAATTTAAGCAGTCACAAATCATGCGTTACGGTGAAAACCCTCACCAAAAGGCAGCTTTTTATTGTGAAGCCAACCCCGCCTCAGGGACTCTGGCCGCAGCCCAACAACTGCAAGGAAAAGCATTATCTTATAATAATATTGCCGATGCTGATGCCGCTTTGGAATGCGTTAAATCTTTTGCCAACTTACCCGCTTGCGTTATTGTCAAACACGCTAACCCTTGCGGCGTTGCCATTGCAGAGAACCTGCTTGAAAGTTACAACCGTGCTTACCAAACAGACCCCACTTCCGCATTTGGCGGAATTATCGCTTTCAATCAACCCCTAGACGAACTCACCGCAAAAACAATTATCGAACGACAATTTGTCGAAGTCATTATCGCCCCTTCTCTTGACCATGGCGCCCGTACTATTCTGCAAACAAAGCCTAATGTTCGCGTCATGGAAACCGGCTCATGGCCACTAAAATCTCCCCCCAGTTATGATTTCAAACGTGTAACCAACGGACTACTGGTTCAAGATAATGACATAGGTCAAATTACTGCCAAAGACATTACCGTTGTCAGCAAACGACAACCAACCCAAGAAGAACTTAACGATATGATTTTTGCCTGGAATGTCGCTAAATTTGTTAAATCTAATGCTATTGTTTACGCCAAAAATCAACAAACCATTGG
>MPSY01000074.1 GCA_001901525.1 Methylococcales bacterium OPU3_GD_OMZ
GTCCGGGGCTGCAGTACCTGTGCAGTTGCAATTATTATCTTTTACGGATGCTTTAGCGGGAATTATTTTAAATGAAACAGTAGCAAACCGATCGACAGCATCGCAGGCGCAATTGAGTCAAGTTTTTACGGCGCGTGGGCTTTATATGTTGCGTGTTAATGCGCAACAAAACAAGGGGGAAAAAACTTTTATTTGGTTGGTTGTTGGACTCCCGATAGCGGAAGTTTTTCTCGGCATAGCGGGATTTTTTCTGATAATGTTAATTTATTACGCCATTATGCCAACTAAGAATAAGCCTGAAGATTTATGATGAATCAGAAGTCATATGTGTTGAGCCGGGTTTTGATCTCATCTATTGAGCAGAGTGTCTAAGATGCATATTTTATATACTTTTTTATTCACGTTAGCGGTGCCATTTATTTTGTTGCGGCTATATTGGCGTAGTTTTAAGGCCCCTGATTATCGGCGCCGTTGGCATGAGCGCCTGGGTTTTTACCACGCTAGTGCGCCAACATCCGTGTTGTGGTTTCATGCTGTTTCCGTGGGTGAAGTGGAAGCCGTTTCACCGTTGGTGCATCATTTTCTAGATCAACCTAATCAAGAAAATATTTTAATAACCACCACAACACCGACAGGCTCAGCTCGGGTGACAGCCTTGTTTAAGGGGCGCGTTGAACACGTTTATTTACCGTATGATTTACCGAATGTGGTCAATCGTTTTATCAAACATTTTAAACCGCAAATAGGGGTTATTGTTGAAACAGAGATTTGGCCTAATTTATATGCGGGGTGCGGTAAAAATAATATTCCATTGGCTATTATTAATGGTCGATTAAGTGATTCTTCGGTAGCGGATTATCGAAAAATACGATCGTTAGTTAACAGGACGTTGTCGAATGTTTCTGTGATTGCAACACAATCGGAACAAGACAGTACTCGGTTTAAACAAATAGGTGCGAGTGCCGATCAAGTCCAGACAGTCGGCAATATTAAATTTGATTTAACGATTTCAGTAACGATTCTTTTGGAAGGTGAATTGTTGAAAGAAGTGACTTTTGCCAATCGTTTTGTTTTTTTAGCGGCCAGTACGCACAATGGAGAGGAAGAGACTTTACTTAAAATCTATCAACGGGTTAAAAAGCAGCACCCTAATTTATTGTTAGTTCTGGTGCCGCGCCATCCGGAACGATTTCAAGCTGTGACAGCCTTATCTCAAAAGTATAACTTTAATACAATAACGCGTTCGAGTGGGCAACTCTGTGATCAAAGCACTGACGTTTATGTGGCTGACACGATGGGTGAATTAAGGATGATTTATGCCGGAGCAGATATTGCTTTTATTGGGGGGAGTTTAGTGCCTCACGGTGGGCAAAATGCATTAGAGTCTGCAGTGGTAGGAACCCCCATCTTATTAGGGCCCTATATGATGAACTTTAGGGAAATCACACAGGGCTTACTGGCGGTTGACGGTGCGATACAATGTTCAGATGAAGCGGAAGTTGAGGGTCAGTTGTGCCGCCTGATTGATGATGCAGAAAAACGCCAGGAGATGGTGAAACAAGCCAAGCATTTTGTGACAAAAAACCAAGGTGCACTGGCATTAATAACGACCTTAGTCGCGGGGCTGTTGTCGTCTAAAGGGGAGCGCTAACAAATAAAACCAACCCAGTTTTTCAACTGCTCTGTGTTGGGGAAGTCCAAGCGGTAAATGCGCTAAGGGCTGCGCTACCTTAGCGGTGTAGGTTCGGCACAATTTGTCCCACCAACAAATAGAAAAGCCGTAATTGCTGTCTGTTTCTACGCGTTTCATCGAATGATGAATACGGTGTAAGTCGGGGGTGATTATGATGTGGCGCAAACGAGATTCAATGGCTGTAGGGATTGCAATATTGCTATGGTTAAAAAGAGCGCAACCATTAAGAATAATTTCAAAAATAAAGATGGTAAAGGCGCTGGGACCAATCAGGAAAATGCACAGGCTTTTGTAGATCATAGAGATTATTATTTCTCCAGGGTGAAAGCGAACAGCGGTGCTCGCGTCAATTTCCAGATCGGAATGATGAACGCAATGAAAGCGCCAGAGCCAACGCCATTTATGGGAGGCAATGTGCTGCAGGTAAATGGCAAAATCAAGTAACAAATAGCCGAGCAGGAGTGTTGCCCAATGACCGGTGCTAAAAAAATTATTTATAAGCCCCCAGTGGTTTTCCTGTGCGATGAGCGCGCTTTGTATGGCAAGGCCACCCAGTGTGACTCTCAACAATAAGTTATTAAATAATCCCAACCCGATATTAATTGTCCAGTGCTTGAGTCTTTTTTGGGTGAGCTTTCTTTTGGGGCGGTAGTTTTCAAGAACGACCATTACGGTGAAAATACCCACTGAAAATCCGATGCGAATTAACGACTCCAAAATAAACCTGACTGGTAGAGTTTATTTAATTTTGTGGTCGGGGTGCCTGAAAAGAACAGGAGTCGTAACCACCACATGAGCAGAATCGTTTTGATGCAGCCGTATTGCTCCCAACGGCGTCCCGAGCTGATGACTTTATTACGGCTACAGAAAGGTTTGGCGACTGAGCGCATTTTTTTACTGAGGGCAATATCTTCCATCAGTTCAATAACAGGGTAGTGGCCGATAGCGGTAAATGTTTGTCGCGTTATAAAGATAGCTTGATCGCCTGTGGCAATACCGGTGAGGCGTGAACGATAATTGATTAATAGGGAAATGACGGGCAGGAGCCGCGGTTTTCCAGTGAGATGAATATCAAACCGTCCCCAGCAATAGCCTTGTGACAGCGCCTGTTGAATAATAACAGTGACATTTTGCGGTAGGTAACTATCGGCATGTAAAAAAAGGAAGGTGTCTCCTTGGGCCTGTTGGGCACCGGCATTCATTTGAAGGGCGCGTCCGGGTGTGCTTTTTATGACACGATCAACGTAAGGTGAGGCTTTTAATACGGTATTATCGATGCTGTCCCCATCTACGATAATGAGTTCGCAATGTTCCCGTAGCGCTTGCAATGGCTTGAGTGTGTTGACAATGATTTCAGCTTCATTGCAGGTCGGTATAATAATGGATAACAGCATGGTTTATTGGGTTAGCAACAAGGCAGCGCGGGCGGCGCGCTGTGTTCACTTCCTTTCGATTCAGCCGCGGGTCGTATCGTGCCGGGCGGTGCGCACCAGGGTTGAGCAGGTTTTAACAGTGTGGGGGGAATGCCAATAAAATCATCCTGATAAGTGCCACGGGTTAAAATTTGGAAGGTTCTTTCGCAGGTGGCAATACGTTGGCCGCGTGGGTAGATATGGCCTTCATCGTCATAAACTTCACTAAAAGGGCCGCGATAAATAACCGCATGGCCCCGGTCTAGACAAGGCGTTTGCTCTGGTTTTATCGCGGTAACGGTTGTTGAGCGAAACTCAATATTTTCTACCACCTGCCAAGGCGTACTGGACCAGGTATCTAGTTTAACCGCTTGAAAGCCCGCCTTAATAAAAGAGTGTAAAAAGTCATGCTCCTGCAGTGCGCCAGAAATACAGCCACTCCATAACTGTGGATCTGACTTCATTGCTTCTGATACCGGTTCATCACTGACAATATCGGAAATAGCAATGCGTCCACCGGGTTTAATGACACGAAAGATCTCATGGATCATTTTTTGTTTGTCGCTCTCATTAACCAAGTTGAGTACACAATTCGAAATAACCAGATCAATAGTATTGTCAGCAATTAACGGTGTTTCAAGGCGTTGTTGTTCTTGCCAGGTACGACATGCCAGCAGATCTTTTGTTGATTGAATAGGGTGCTTGGCTAAATAGTTATCCAGCGCTGTACAATCAAGAGCGAGGTCTTGAATCTGACCTTTAATAAATTGTACCCGGTCGTTGCCTAATTTATCGGCCATTTCTGGTTGGTATTTACGAGCCAGTGCCAGCATGTCATCATTCATATCAATGCCGATTATTTTTCCACCCGAGCCAACCAGTTGTGCGGCAATATAGCAGATCTTGCCGGATCCAGAGCCTAAATCAAGGACAATATCGTTTTTCTGGACGTAACGAGAGGGGTCGCCGCAACCATAATCTTTGTCAATGATTTCTTGGGGTAATTGTTTCAGTAAGGTGGTGTCATAATCGACAGGGCAACACAACTCGGGCTGGACTGCTTTGGCACCTTCGGAATAGCGTTTAAGAACGCTGTTTTCTTGGCTCATGGTTTTCCCTTAACGGAGATGATTATTAACATTCATAATAAAGTAATTAAGGCGGCACAGCGTCTTTATTTCAGGGCACCGCCACAACTACTGCCTTGCCCCGCTGTGCAGCCAAAACAATGCTCGTCTACGGTAATGGGTTGTTGGGTTAAAGCCTCTAGGTTAATGTCGGTAATATGGCAGGGTGATTGGTGCGCTGCCCCTAAGGGTAATTTAAGCATTTGATTAAAGTCGCAATCATAAAGAAAGCCTTGCCAGTCAACACTGAGGGTGTTTTTACACATGAGTGAATTCAAATTGTCGTGCCGGTAATGGGCTTTTAATAGGTCTAAGTAGGGGGTTAATTGGCCTTGGTGTTCTAGCCCATTTCTGAACCGGTTGATGGGCATATTGGTGACTACGAACAATTGATTAAAGATAATATTAAAGTGTTCTTTAAGGTGCTTTTTATAAGCGCTCTCAAGTGCTGATTGTTCCGGTGGGAGTGTTGGGCCTTGGGGATTAAAAACCAGATTTAGCGTGCGGTTATTGTGGGCTTGGCCGTAACCCAGTTTATTTAGTTTTTGTAAGGCGTTAATGCTGTGGTTAAAAACACCTTTTCCCCTTTGGGCGTTGACATTATCTTCCAGATAACACGGCAGTGAGGCTGTAATTTCAACATCATGATCAGCGAGAAAGGCGGCCAAATCTTCCTGTCCCGGTTCTTCTAAGATAACGAGGTTACAGCGATCAATTACAGTAACACCTAAGGCGCTAGCAGCCATGACCAGAAAGCGAAATTGGGGGTGCATTTCAGGGGCGCCACCGGTTAAGTCAAGTGTTCTAACCCCGCTTTCTTTAAGGAAGGAAATGACCGTGTTAAGGGTGTCTGGGTCCATTATTTCAGTCCGTTTAGGGCCTGCGTTAACATGACAGTGTCGACAGCTTAAATTACATAAATAGCCAAGGTTTACTTGTAAGATGTCTAACCGATCCCGTGTTATTGACGGAAAGTCTGTGATAACGGGTGTTTGTTGGATTGTCGTCATGGCCATTAGTTTTATCGATTAGGTGTTTTAAATCGTAGGGTATAGCGTTTGACGATTAATGGCGCGAGGGCTAACAGTCCTAAGAGACTAAGGGCTAAGAATATTTCAGTTGAAAGGAGTGAATCTAATGATTCGATACGATTCAGTGATTGACCTAAATTTGCAAAGACAAAACTGCCCGGAATAATACCTAAAAAAGTGGTTAGGGTATAAGTAGAAAGTGATATACCGGTTACCGCAGGAATGAGATTAACGAGCCAAAAAGGAAATAACGGGACTAAGCGTAGGCATAATAAGTAATGACTGGCATGGTATTGAAAGCCGGTGATCATTCGGCTCGATAAGGGATGTTGGTAGAGTCGTCGAATTGCCCAGTCGGCGACTAAGTATCGTGCAATTAAGAAAACGAATACAGCGCCCAGTGTCGCCGAGAACACGATGATGCCCGTACCCAGCCAGCGGCCGTATAAGAAGCCTAATAATAATGACAGTAATGAACAGCCCGGAAAGCTTAAGGCCGTCGCTAAAGTATAGAGTAAGCCGCTGATAATAAGACTGAACCAGAAGTGTTTCTCAATGAATTGGCGTAATGGTTCGGTGTGATTTTGTATTTGGTCAAGGCTCAGCCACGCGTTGCTAAAAACCAATGCTATGAAGGCAAAAATAAAAGCTGCCAGTAACAGGAATATTTTGCGTTGTTGGCTTTTGGGGAGTGTTGTTAAATTAATCATGTGGCGGGACGGGTTTAGAGTGAGTGTGTGTCCTAAATGGAGATTAAATCAATGGCCTTGTAACCGAAAAATCCATTTTAATAGTTTTCGGGTCGTAGGGGTAAGGGAAGTTTTCAACTGTTGGTCAGCAACACGACGGTTAATTTGTGACAGTGTGGGGTAAATATGGATAGTGTTGCGGATTGCCGACAGGTTAAGTCCTTGTTTTAATGCCAGTACAAATTCGCTAATTAATTCTCCTGCCTGCGGGCCGACGATGTGCGCCCCTAATAATTTTCCTTTTGGCGAACAGATAACTTTAGCAAAACCAAGGGTATTATTGTCGGTAATGGCGCGGTCAATTTGATCAAAAGGAAAGGTATAGCTACGGTATTTAATGCCGTTGTGCATCGCTGCGTGTTCGGTGAGGCCAACCGAGGCTAATTCAGGATCTGTAAAGGTACAGTGCGGGACGACCTGTTGTTCTACTTTTGCTGGCCAGTGGAATAAGGCATTTTTTAAAACGACACCGGCTTGATGTTCGGCCATATGGGTGAATTTATAGGGACTGACTAAATCGCCGCAGGCATAAATATTTTTTTGGCTGGTGCGAAGTCGCCGGTCAACTATGATTTGTTGTTTTTCTATTTTAAGACCAATAGCCTTAAGGTTAAGGCCCGTTATATTCGGTTGGCGCCCCGTTGCAATAAGGAGGTGGCTACCACAAAGGTGGTTGGTTTGTTGGGAGGCATCTGTGAACGCAAGGTTTACCTTATTTTTCACCGTGAAAATTCGCTGTATTGTGCTATTAAGATAAAGTTGGATGCCCTCATCGATCAATTGTTGTTGGAGCACAGCACTCAAGTCGGTGTCTTCATTAGGGAGTAAGTGCTGTGATGAACTCAGTAGGCTGATTTGAACCCCTAGTCGGGCATAACTTTGGGCTAATTCACAACCGACAGGGCCGGCGCCTATAATAATTAAGTGAGAAAAAGGCTCGGTTGTTTTAAAGATCGTTTCATTGGTCAGGTAAGGCGTGTTTTCAAGTCCTGCTATCGCTGGAATAAAAGGTGAGGTTCCGGTTGCTAACACAAAGTTTTTAGCCGTTATACTGAGGTTATTGATTTGAAATTCGTGGTTAGTTTTAAATTGGCCCTGCCCAAAAATGACTTCAACACCTAATTTTCTGAAACGTTCAGGGCTATCGTTAGGCTCTATTTGTTTAATAACCTTTTCAAGGTGCGCGGTGATTCTTTCAGGGTTGTTCAGTGCTGCAGCATCGGTCTTGTTTAAGGACGATGAAATTTTAGCCAAATGAATGAGCGTTTTGCTGGGAATACAACCGGAATAAAGACAATCTCCTCCTAAGGCATTTTTTTCAATCAGGACGACTTTGGCGCCGAGTGTGGCGGCACCGGCAGCAGCGGTTAAGCCGGCGGCACCGCCGCCAATCACGCACAGGTCGTAAAGAGGGTTTTTCTTCATGCTTTTCAGGGTAGCTGAACGGTATAGATGTGCCTGATATTAATTCAGTTTTAGGGCTAAATAAAGGGATGCTTTATTTAATAATAAATAGGGACTGGAAATTAATCCTATTGATAGGCTATAATCACGCTTCTTCCAAAGGTAGCACCTAAGCCTCGGTGGCGAAATTGGTAGACGCAAGGGACTTAAAATCCCTCGCCTTCTGGGCGTGCCAGTTCGATTCTGGCCCGAGGCACCATTTAATTTATGAAATTAAGCTAATTAAATGGTTAGCGTGTTGTACTTTTTTCTCTAAATAACCCTATCAAGATTCTTTATCCTTGGATAAAGGGTTATGTCGTTTTTATTTCTATGTGTTTTCTAGGTCGGTTTTTATTACGATTTGATCGTCAGTCAGTATTTATAATTTAGATGTTTGCACTTAACAAAGCTTGGTGTTGTGTAGGAAAAATTATATTATGAAGGAAATATTTTTTGATGATGGGTGATTTATGTACTGGTACCTAGCGGTTTTACAGAAATATGCTGTTTTTAACGGGCGAGCACGTCGTAAAGAGTATTGGTATTTTATTTTATGTAATTTTCTGTTGAGTTTTGCCATTGCATTTGTTGATGCCATGACCGGTAATATTAATGCCGAAACCGGAATGGGCATGTTTAGCATGGTGTATGCCGTTTTGATGTTAGTGCCGAGTATTGCGGTAGGGGTGCGCCGTTTACACGATACCGGGCGTAGCGGTTGGTGGGTCTTGTTGGCTTTAATTCCTGTTCTAGGTAGTTTGGCATTGATTTATTTTTTTGCCATTGATAGTGAGCGTGGTGACAATCAATATGGGAAAAATCCTAAAGAACCTCCGTCAGGCGGATTAATTGTTTGACGGTTACCAAGGAAAGTTGCTCTTGCGTTAGCTTAAGTTGTGCATTTTTTGTTTATTGGGGGAAGTGATATGAAGAAAATAACCAGAAAAGAATTAGATGACGTTGTGGCTAAAATAGTCAAACAGCGAGAAAAAATAGAGCCTTATGTTTCTAAGTATCAACTAGAGATTGCCCCCAAAATAAAAGAGTATGCTGAAAAAGCGGTCGCTGAATATCAAGAGTATGCTGAAAAAGCGGTCACTGAATATCGAG
>MPSY01000205.1 GCA_001901525.1 Methylococcales bacterium OPU3_GD_OMZ
CTCATAGTAAGTAGCCGTGTCAGCAGGAGTCTACTGATGACAAGACGAACTAATATTCTGTCTTAAATAGCGTATAATTTATTCCTTTTTCTTAAGGAAAGAATATGGACAGTAAATTACTTGAGATATTGGCCTGCCCGTTGTGTAAAAGTTCTTTGCGTTATAACAAGGAAGCACAAGAATTAATTTGTAAGGCGGATCGTTTAGCTTTTCCTATTCAGGATGGTATTCCAGTGATGCTGGAAGATTCAGCCAGAAAGATTTCAGATGAAGAATATCAGGCGTTGTCCTGAACTTTTTATGGAACTGAAGTTTAAGGTTGTTATTCCGGCGCGGTATGGCTCGACACGATTGCCAGGAAAGCCGCTGCAACTTCTTGCTGGAAAGCCAATGATCAGTTATGTTTGCGAGCAAGCTTTAAAAGCTCAGGCCGAAGAAGTCGTGGTTGCAACGGATGACCAGCGAATCTTCGACAGTGTGGCGCAAATGGGTATTGAGGTCATGATGACCCGAGAAGATCATAATAGCGGCACTGAAAGGCTATTTGAGGTTGCAGAATCTTATGGCTGGAGTGATGAGACCATTGTTGTGAACCTTCAAGGGGATGAGCCTTTGATCCCGCCGGATTTTATTCGTTTGGTGGCTGAGCAATTGGCATCTCAAACACGTGCGAGTGTTGCTACGTTAGCCGCTCCTGTAACCCATGCAGAAGAGTTATTTAATCCCAATGCAGTCAAGGTGGTTCTTAATAAAGGAGGCTATGCCCTGTATTTTAGTCGTGCAGCCATTCCTTGGGACCGAGAAAATTTTCCTAATAATTACGATAATGGGATGTTACTGGAATCAGCTTTTAGGCATATTGGTCTTTATGCGTATTCGGTTGGTTTTTTAAGACGTTATATGGCGTGGGATAAATCATCACTTGAAGCCATAGAAAGTTTGGAACAGTTACGTATTCTATGGCAAGGCGAGGCGATTAAGGTAGGTACGGTTGCGCAAATGCCCGATGCGGGTGTTGATACCCTGGAGGATTTGCAAAGGGTTGAGCAACTGTTGTTGCAAGGTGGTTTTAAACAGTAACCAAGAGGCGTAGACTACTTAGTCAGTAGAGATAAAAAGTGTTTCTATAAGAGAGGTGCTTGTGTTGATGGTCTTAAAACAGCGTTATGGTTTTTTCGTTTAAATCGTTGTTAACCTATGTCGCGAATAATCGTGGTTTTTGCTTTATTGCATTAATTTTTTTTATCGCCATTGCTGGATTGTTACGATTGCAGTTTCGGACTCAGGTTGACGATAATTGGGATCAATTCATCGTTGAACATCATTGCCAAGTCGCTAAAAGTAAAGGCGGCAATAATATCCAGAGTAGTTGGCTTTGTGATGATGGAAACGAATATTATCGCTGGCGCCAACAGCGATAATAGTAACCTAATTATTTATCCCT
>MPSY01000206.1 GCA_001901525.1 Methylococcales bacterium OPU3_GD_OMZ
CGAAGTGATGCGCCCTAGTGAGTGTTTTAATACTATTCTTAGCGACATTTAAAAAAAAGTCGTGCGATTCGTTTGAGCAAGTAAATCCGGAAAATAATGAGAATTTTCTCATCGACAGGGCTAATCACATCAACTGGTGTTTTGCCTTCGCGTAATTCGACGTATAAGCCTATGTGTTTCCAGATTAAACCGAGTGATTTAAATCGGTTCTTTGTACGGCATGGTTTTCTAAAATAAAATCAGCTCCGTAGGCGGTGGCCGGGGTTTGAAAGCCGCTTTTAGTATCGCCTGCCAGTACTTTTTTTATCATTTGGAGTGCAATGTCTGCAGTCCAGAGGCTGCCGGCTTCGGGACCTTTTAATTGAGCCCTAAAATACTCCCCTTGTTGGTTTTTAACTTCACCCCAAACGGTGGTTTGTGTTTTCTGACAATCTTCTAATGTTGGCGGCGGCATTACCAACAATTTTTTCGCTAACTGCCGGATCGGTGCGAATTGAAACAGGGGGCTGGCGTAATGGCTTAAACGAACTAATTGTTGTTGGCGCAAGGGGAGAGATAAGTAATTTTCAATGGTTGGTATTTGAGTGCTGTGAAAGGCTGTTACGGCATCACCCCAAGTGATCCTCAAACAGGGTTTTGGCCCGGACCCTAAATCAATTGTTTTTTGTTTAAAGCGGCGTTGGGGTTTAAGGAGTTGCCCCTGATAACGGATGCGGTCACCGTAGGCTAACAATTCAATAGCGGTGCGTTGGGTGCCGGGCGGCAGTGTTGCCGGGCCTTGGCTTTCAAAAGCTAAGGTTAAGTGGCTTGGTTGCTCGATTTGAGTGCTTAAATAAAGCGCTAAGCAATCGGTCGCAGCGACATCAAAACCGGCACCGGGGAGTAACATTATCTTGTTGTTTATAGCCGCTGTGTCATACCTTAGAAGGCTTTCAAAAACCGATAACTCACCGGTAATATCAAGATAATGTGTTTGGGTTTTCAGGCATGCTGTAACCAGTGGCAGTGCGGTTGTTTGAAAAGGTCCTGCGCAATTAAAAATAAAGGCGGTTTTTTTAAGGCGTTGTTCAAGCCGAGAGGGGTCGTCTAGCGGTAGCACCGTTACGTTAAGATTAAGGGCTTTACCCAACTCGGTGAGTGCGGCTTTATTTCTGCCGGCTAGTTCTGGTTTTAAGCCGTGTTGTACGGCAAGTCGGGCGATTTGTGTGCCTAAGTAACCGTTAGCACCGTAGAGAAGAAAAGAGGAGTGCATGATTTTTGTGCGTTAGCATTTAATAGGATATGTTTATCGTCATACCATACCTTAAATTCAACTCAACAGGGCTTAACGATATCTTTAGGTGAGTGCTTTACAGGTAAAATAGATTGCTACAGTGACGTTTTCTCTTTGTGGCTAACACCGTAAAAAGGTCATATAGACTAACGTTTCA
>MPSY01000075.1:0-5258 GCA_001901525.1 Methylococcales bacterium OPU3_GD_OMZ
GTGGTTGGGTTTCTGCGGGTTTTTCTTGGAACGCCAACGATCCAGCTGACAATACCAACGGCCCTGTGACCTTTTCTAACCGTGATCTTGAATTCCAAATGAACCAACTTAACCTGTTCATTTCGGAAGAAGCGACAGCGGGCGACAACTACGATTTAGGTTTTCGTGCCGACGTTATGTTTGGTACCGACCCAATGCAAGGCGCTCAAGCGGAAGGTTTAGATACTAAAATATTTGACAGCATGTCAAGTCGTTACGATATCGCTATTCCACAGGTTTATGCTGAATTGTATGCCCCTATCGGCAACGGCGTAACCATCAAAGCCGGTCATTTCTACACTATTATCGGTAATGAAGTGGTAACGTCTCCAGATAACTTCTTCTACACCCATGCTTACACCATGCAATACGGCGAACCGTTCACACATACCGGTTTCTTAGCTGAAACAGCATTGACTGACAGCATTAACTTTCGCGCCGGTGCGGTTAATGGTTGGGACAACTTCGACTCAGTTGCTGATGACGCATGGAGTTACATCGGTGGCGCAGACTGGACCAGTGCCGATGGCGCAACCAGCCTAACCTTAGCTTCTGTCGTGGGTGACGTAGATGGAACGTCTGCTTCTGCAGAACGTTGGGTCTACAGCGTTGTCGCTACGCACGATTTCAGTGAAAGCTTACATTTGTTAATCCAACACGACCAAGGTGAAGACACTAGTGCAGCTGGCGTGGTTACTAATGAATGGTACGGTATTAACAGCTACATTACTTATGATGTAGACGAAAATATAGGTGTTGCGATTCGTGGCGAATGGTTCCAAGATGGCAACCGAGTTGGAAATGGTCAAGGTGACTACTACGGAATTACCGGCGGCGTTAACTACCACGTCAACAACTGGTTAAAAGTACGTCCTGAACTACGTTACGACTGGAGCAGTAATGATGCCTTTGATAACAGCACTGGAGACGATCAGTTCTTAGTTTCTACTGACATCGTTATTACTTTCTAAGACTTTTTCCTAAAGTTGATGAAATTTGAACGGGGCTTTATGCCCCGTTTTTTTTGCCTGCAACCTTTAGATTTCACCCTTGCTCACCCCCTAATCTGACACCTCAGCTTTTTTAAATCACAGGATTTTTAATATTCAGACCGATCTCTTTTTTCAGTATACTTACAACAATCCCCGACAATAACGATTATTTTACCTCTAAATCAATAACTTACCGATACTACCCATATTTTAATAAACCGTCTTTACCGCCTCAGCTCTTCGCCTTTTTCACCGCCTCCTCTTGAACGTTAACGAATCCTTTTATTTTTAGAGTAAAACTGTTATCTTAACGGACTATTCGTCGTAGTGAATATCAGTACGGATGAATAATCAACTATATAAAACAATCACTTAAGTTTAGGAGAGGAAGTAAATGTCCGTACAAAAAGCTCTTGAAATGATCAGAGAAAACGATGTTAAATTCATTGATTTTCGTTTTGCTGATACCCGCGGTAAAGAACAGCATGTAACTGTTCCCGCTCACACTATTGATGAAGACACCTTTGAAGATGGCAAAATGTTTGACGGTTCATCGGTTGCCGGCTGGAAAGGCATCAACGAATCAGACATGATTCTTATGCCAGAGGCAGCTTCTGCCAAACTGGATCCTTTTTTCGACGACACCACGATGATTTTGCGTTGTGACATCATCGAGCCAAGCGACATGCAAGGTTACAACCGTGACCCTCGCTCTATCGCTAAACGCGCTGAAGCCTATATGACTTCAACCGGCATCGCTGACACGGCTTACTTTGGCCCTGAAAACGAATTTTTCGTTTTTGATGACGTCAAATGGGCTGACGACATGGGCGATACTTTCTTCAAAGTTGATTCTGAAGAAGCCGCTTATAACTCAGGCAAACACTTCGAAGACGGTAACACCGGTCACCGTCCTGCGGTCAAAGGCGGTTACTTTCCTGTGCCTCCTGTAGATTCACTGCAAGATATTCGTTCAGCCATGTGTTTAACGCTTGAAGCGATGGGTCAAACCACTGAAGTACATCACCACGAAGTGGGTACAGCGGGACAATGTGAAATTGGCTCTTTGTTTAACACCATGGTCAACAAAGCAGACGAAGTACTCGAACTTAAATATGTCGTGCAAAACATCGCCCACGCTTACGGCAAAACAGCAACCTTTATGCCTAAGCCTTTAGTTGGCGATAACGGTAACGGTATGCACGTTCACCAATCACTGTCAAAAGATGGCGATAACATCTTTGCAGGCGACCTCTACGGCGGCCTTTCTGAAACGGCTCTTTTCTACATTGGCGGTATTATTAAGCACGCTAAAGCGATTAACGCTTTTGCAAACGCATCAACCAACAGCTACAAACGCCTGATTCCTGGCTTTGAAGCACCGGTTATGTTGGCTTATTCTTCACGTAACCGTTCAGCGTCTATTCGTATTCCACATACACCGGCTAAAGCGCGTCGTTTAGAAATTCGTTTTGGTGACTCAACGGCTAACCCATACCTAGCTTTTGCTGCTATGTTAATGGCCGGCCTTGACGGTATTCAAAACCAAATTCACCCGGGCGATGCATCGGATAAAGATTTATACGACTTATCTCCTGAGGAAGAAGCACAAATTCCTCAAGTCGCATTCTCTTTTGATGAAGCTTTAAAAGCACTGGATGAAGACCGCAGTTTCTTAACAGCGGGCGGTGTTTTCGATGACGACATGATTGATGCCTATATTGAACTTAAAATGGAAGAAGTCACACGTCTACGTATGGCAACGCATCCTGCTGAGTTTGATATGTATTACAGTTTGTAAGATCCGACCCTAACCGATCCGGACTTCCGGACCGGTTGTATTGCTTTACAAAAACGCCCCTTTTTGGGGCGTTTTTTGTTTATAATGAAATTAAACTGCACCACATTATTTATTTAATGGTTCTGATTATCTTTTACTCACTTAGAAAACAATCACTTAAAACGGCTACTTAAGGAAAATATAACATTGGTACATTAATTGCTCTTTATTAAATAGACCCTTAACCCTCTAGCGGAAATCGTAACAGCGTGCACCAAAAAATTCTTGATCATCTCAGCGAAACGATCATGTTATTTGATAACGATCTGAAACTTACCTACATCAATAGCGCCGGTGAAATTTTATTTGCCGACAGCGCACGCCACCTCATCGGTCACTCCATCGAACAGCTTTTTAACGATCCTGATTTAAGGATAACAAAAGATCTGCAACATTGTCACAACACCGGTAACACCTTGGTGAATCGGGAGATATCGTTGCATCTTTCTGGCCAAGCCATAACTATTAATTTTAATATCTCCCCCTTAATGGAAGCCTCTCAATCCATCGGGGTTATTGTCGAATTACTGCAAATTGACAAGCATTTACGCTTCACGAAAGAAGAACAGTTATTTGCCCAGCAAAATACTAATCGCATGCTCGTTCGTGGTTTAGCACACGAAATAAAAAACCCATTAGGCGGTTTACGGGGTGCCGCACAATTACTCCATGATGAACTCAGCCTCCCAGAACTCAAGGAATATACGCAAATTATTATTTCTGAATCTGATCGTATGCAAGAACTCATGGATAAAATGCTCGGCCCCAATACCCCCCCTAAAAAAGAAGCCTTAAATATTCATGAAATTCTTAACCGTGTTCGACAACTCCTCCAATCTGAAAACAACCATATTACTATTCAACAAGACTATGACCCCAGTATTCCATTGATTAATGCTGACCGGAATATGCTCATTCAGGCATTTCTAAATATCGTAAAAAACGCAACCCAAGCAATCCAGACACAGGGGCAAATAATCTTAGCGACTCGTATTTGTCGACAATTAACCGTTGGCCGTCATCGCTATAAATTAGTTATTAAAGCCTCAATAACCGACAATGGTATCGGCATTGACCCTAACATGATCAACCAGATTTTTTACCCGATGATTACCAGTCGGGCAGATGGGACGGGCCTAGGTCTGCCGATTGCCCAATCGCTTATCAACCAACACAACGGCATTATTGAATGCACCAGCATTCCTGAAAAAACCACCTTTTCAATTTATATTCCTGTGGAGAACAGTAATGAATACAACGCATAATGTTTGGATTGTTGATGACGACAAATCCATTCGTTGGGTTCTGGAAAAAGCATTTCTTAAAACTGCTATTAACACCCGTTGTTTTAATAATGGTGCAGATTTATTACAAGCACTTAAATTTGAACGCCCTAATGCCATACTCACAGATATTCGAATGCCCGGAATAGACGGGCTTGAACTGCTTGAGCAAATACAAAACCAGTACCCTGACCTGCCGGTTATCATCATGACTGCACATTCTGACTTAGACAGTGCGGTGACATCATTTAATAAGGGCGCCTTCGAATACCTTCCTAAACCCTTTGACCTCGAAGAAATGGTTGGGATTGTCGATCGCGCCTGTCAACACAAAAGCCGCCAAATTTCACCGCCTGATGCACAAGCTGCAGAATCTACACCCGAAATTATTGGTGAGGCACCGGCCATGCAAGAAGTTTTTCGCGCTATTGGCCGCCTGGCTAAATCAAATATTACCGTGTTAATAAACGGTAAATCAGGAACCGGCAAAGAACTGGTAGCCAAAGCCTTGCACCGACACAGCCCCCGATCCAAAAAGCCCTTTATTGCCTTGAACATGGCAGCGATCCCTAAAGACCTGATGGAATCAGAACTATTTGGCCATGAAAAAGGTGCCTTTACCGGTGCCCAATCCAGACGCGCCGGACGCTTCGAACAGGCTCATGAAGGCACGCTGTTTTTAGATGAAATCGGTGACATGCCTGCTGAATTACAAACCCGGCTACTGCGTGTTTTGGCCGATGGTGAATTTTATCCTGTTGGCGGCCATAACCCTGTTAAGGTTGATGTCAGGATCATCGCTGCAACGCACCAAAATCTTGAATCATTAGTAGAAAAAAACCTTTTCCGTGAAGATTTATTTCACCGCCTCAATGTTATCCGTATTCATATACCGGTCTTATCTGAGCGCAGTCAGGATATTCCTCTGCTCATGCAACACTTTCTCAAACAAGCTGCCCAAGAGCTTAATACCGAAATAAAAGTACTCAAGCCCGAAACAGAACAATTATTAACCTCTTTGAAATGGCCCGGTAATGTGCGCCAACTCGAAAATACTTGTCGCTGGCTAACTGTCATGGCTTCAGGCCGTGAAATTCATATTGA
>MPSY01000075.1:6175-8302 GCA_001901525.1 Methylococcales bacterium OPU3_GD_OMZ
TACGCCCCATTCTCGGTTTACGTTCACCGGTTCACACCTTAGCGCGAATGCTCAACCCATTTTCAGCAACCGCGAGCATCCAAGGCATTTTTCACCCCAGTTATAGACCCACACACCAAGAAGCCGCTGTTATCCTCAATGACCCGCATATCGCCGTTATCAAAGGTGAAGGCGGCGAGATAGAACGTAACCCCGATGTTCCCTGTCTGGTCCAAAGTGTGCACCTCAGCCATCGTATTGATGAACAATGGCCGGCTCTTTTTAGCAAACGACACCGTAAACCAGACACCCTGAACCCTCAGCAATTAGCCGACCTTTGGCAAGGGACTTTAATCGATGAATACGCAGAAGCGACCATTATAGGAACGACGGCTATAACTTTAACATTAATCGGTCAGGCTTCATCTCAATCTGATGCCGAAAAACAAGCTAAAACGCTATGGAACAATAGAAACCGCAATATAAAGGTTACTTTATAAAATCAGCAGATGATCACTTGAAACAAATCGCCTAATTATATATTTAAGGTAACTTTCAAGTTTAAATAATAAAAACAAGCCCGCTAGACAAGAAACATCACTTTACTGATATGATAACTTGAAAGTATTTACGCGGTAATTTTTTTGGTGGCCTCACAGCAGGTATTGTTGCGTTACCACTAGCACTGGCCTTTGGTGAACAATGGAGTAAAAATTATGAGCAAAACAAAAGACAGATACCCTCAGGAGAAATTTTTCGATCGCCTGAAATTCTACATGTGGCCCTTTGATCAACGCTACGAAGACATGAAAAAGGGTAATTTAGCTCATAACCTGCTTCGGGATTTTACAGCAGGCTTAGTTGTCGCCATGGTGGCAATCCCCCTTGCGATGGGATTTGCAATGGCTTCTGGCCTCAAACCCGAGCAAGGAATCGTCGGTGGCGCCATCGCAGGACTCATCGGAGCGCTCTTTGGAGGTTCTAAATTTCAAGTCTATGGACCAACCGCTGCTTTTATTCCTATCATTGGGGGAATGATGGCTCTTTATCCCAATAGTGCGGCCGTTGGGCATTCCTTTGTTGTCCTCGCCTCCATCATTGCAGGCATTTGCCTAGGGATAATGGGATTATTTCGATTAGGCCGATACGTTGCCCTCGTCCCTCACTCCATCGTCGTAGGGTTCACAATCGGAATTGCAGTCGTCATCGGACTCTCCCAGTTAGGTGAGGCTCTTGGCATTCATGCAAAACTCCCCTACGCATTCATCCCAAAAATTACAACCATCATTCAGCACGCCATGGAAGTGAATGAATACGCAGTCTTTATCACTGTGGGAACATTCGTGATGACGAAATTACTAATGAAATTATCCGTATTTATCCCAGCACCCCTTATCGCACTGGGTGCGGGATGGTTACTCGGAGAAACCGTGTGGGCCGACAAAGGTCTTGTTACACTAACCGAACGTTATGGTCCTATCCCCACTGATTTTTGGGTATTCACGAACCCCATGCAGATCCAGTGGGATTTGGCTTTCTTGGGTAATCTCATCTATTTCGTAATTGCTATCATCTTTGTGGCTGCCATTGAGAGTTTGCTCTGCTCAAGATTGGCCGACCGACTCGCTGAAAACAAAGGACTCCCTTACAATCCAAATAAGGAACTTTGGGGACAAGGCTGGGTGAACATTGTTGCTCCACTCTTAAACGGCTTCCCACACACAGGAGCTCTCGCTCGTACTGCAACCAATATTAGAGTAGGTGGCAGGACTCCTTTAGCCGGAATATTAAAATGCTTCCTCAAACTAGGGATGGCAGTCTACTTGGCTAAGTACCTCAACGATGTACCTCTCGCTTGCATCGCTGGTATCATGATTTTTGTGGCAACCGGAATGGTAAAAAAGAAAGAAGTCAAAGAAGTCCTCCAGAAGGATAAATTCCACACAGGCCTGATGGCTTATACTGCAATCATGGTCATCATGACGGACTTCCTCATTGGAGTTGCAACTGCTCTCCTTATCTACGGCGTCTGCATCATGCTCGGGATAGTTAAGCCTGTAAAATGAATGGGTGTACTACCCCGTCAACGCCATGTGGACCAATTAGTCAAATTGCCTAAGAGATACTTTTAGTTCATTGTTAACTTTA
>MPSY01000076.1 GCA_001901525.1 Methylococcales bacterium OPU3_GD_OMZ
CAAGGTATCTTCACGGAACATGTGCAATCGTAACAACTCCACGAGAGTTTTACCTTGTTCAAGACCAGCATCGAGAGTAATCGCACGTGAGCGTAAATCGGGTAGACGAGCCGCTAATCCTAATAAATTAAAGGTCACGGCGGCTAATTGCATTAGTTTAATATGATCGTCTTCCATCATGTCTATTGCGGTAATAGGAGTCTCGCCTCCTCCGCTACTATGCTCACCTTGCTCAATGAGTCGTTGATGAAGCAACGGAAAAAGATTTTTTTCTTCTTTTTGGTGGTGGCTGACAATTTGATCATCAAGAATATTGAAAAAGCTTCGCAAGCTTTCATCCACTCCCTTATCGGATTTAAGCCCGCTTTCTTGCAGATGTACCAATACTCCTTCGAACTCGTCCAAGGCAATCTGAATTGTTTTATGTTCGTCTATCAGATTTTGCAAGAAATTAGGCATATCCTCATATGGAATTTCTTCAATGCTGGGAGGAGCATAAGCATCTGGTGGATCCATTGGGGAGTATTCTGGAATATCATCTTGCTTTTCCGCTTTGCGATTGACCGGATCAACTTTTTGTTGTTTCTTGAATTCCATATTATGTTTTCTCTGAGTATCTCTAGTTCGGTTTATTTGAAATAACGAAAAGGTCCCTTTAATTTCTGCATATATTTCTCTGCTAATTCAGACGGAACCAGTTTTTGTAGAAAATTAGGTACACCTTCATAGGGTCGGGTAATTGACCATGCAGTATCAGGATTACGAACTTGTTTTTTATCCCATGACCAGATAACGCGTTGATATGGACGTCGTAGGTAGTGTAAAGGCACAACCAAAAAATGCACGAGCCGGGTAAAAGGAAATAGCAATATGATTGTAAATGCTAGAACTATGTGTAATTTTATTGCGCTAGGAAGACTGGCTACAGCACTAATATCCGGTTGTAAAATCATTAAAGAGTTAAGGTATGGCGTGATGACCGCCGGAAACCAGGCCGACCCCCACCGAAAGTTTAATGCTACAACTATGCCGATTATTACTTCAAGGATCAGTAGTATCTCGACAATGAGATCCATTCGGTTCGTTACCACCTGCAGGCGTGGATTAGTGATTCTCCTGATAAAAAGGGTCAGGATGCCAACAAGAACGATCAACGCAAACATGAACGCACTGATTTCGATAATGAGGAGTTTTACGGGATGGCTGTTGAAAGCCAGAAGACTCTCAGGCATCAAAAATGCGATTAAATGCCCCAGAAACAATACCAGGATCCCCCAGTGAAAAGGCATAGACCCCCAAAACAATTGCTTGCCTTCAAGAAACTGTGAAGAAAGTGACGAATAGGTATATTTTGTAGCTTGATAGCGGTAGATGCTACCGACCACAAACAGCACCAGGGCGGCGTATGGCAACCCAATCAGCGTAAAATTATTTAGTAGATCCATGGCATCCCCATTGATTACAATCCAACGTCATTTCAGTTCCGATAGAATTCAAAAAACAGCTCTGCTGTTCTGAGATAACAGGCTTTTCATCCACATTGATGTCAAAATCTCTTTCCATTACGGTGAATAAAGCCCGAAGCGGTTTTTGATAAATTGTCCCATATTGCTTTGATCGATCTATCAGGGTTTTGTGGTTTTTTTTATAAACTTTAGCTTTCATTTCGACCTTGTCGGGATCGAATTCGTTGATTATTTTCTGTAGTGCCGGAGCAATGATTTTAACCACCAATTCCTCTCGTAATTCCGGCTTCTGCATCGCATTGAGTAGTTTTAATATATTCGTCAGGTGATCAGATAATTCAGTACCACAATCAACGCCAACCTCGTTGTGTTCGGCATTCAATTTCACTAACAATTCACCACGCTTATAATCATCACCGAATAATACATAACCAAGATCAAGAGTGGTAACCGCTTGAACGTCAAATGAGCGTGTATACAATTCTTCTAGATCCACCAACGAAGTTTGTTCGGCTAATTGGGAAAACGGCCTTAATTGCTCAGCCGCTTGGACACAATTATTATCTAGAAGTGTCTGGGCCGCAAGTACGCTTCCAACAAAGTTGGCATCCGGATAGGTGAATAAATCTGCAAGTTGCAGATAATGTTCATATGAATCGCTCATGTTCAAATCTCTTCTATTGTTAATGACATTACTAATCACAAGCTCCGTTTGAGATCCTGTTTAATTCCAAACCCTGTTGCACCTTTGGTTGTCCCGACAAAATCCATCATTTCCATGGCTTGTTCGCGGTGGGCGGCAGGGATCACGAAACGATCATCGAATTTAGCCAAGGCTGTCAGGCTGAATATGTCATCGGCCATTTCCGGCGTCAAACCGACATCCTTTAATGTTGCTTGCGACCGTTCTTCGGAAATATCACCAACAGTCACACTGCGGCGATGTATTCTTACCGCCATCAGTTTCTTAAGTATCTCTTTTATCTTTTCTTCATCCCCTGCCGTGAACATATTAGCCATATATTTTAAAGGGAATCGTGCTTGCTCAATTGTCCCCCACAGTTCCTCAGTACTGGTATCATAAAGCCAGTTGTCATTCCAGCTTTTGGCAATAGAATCAAGTTTTTTCTCTTGCTTGATGTTGTTGACTTCACTAAGAGAGGCCATGACCGGCAAAAGAGGCGGCACGTAAAATAGCATGGGAAGGGTACGGAATTCAGGATGTAGCGGTACCGCTAAACCCCATTCCTTGACAAACTTATAAGTGGGTGAAGACTGAGCCGCTTTTATCGTCGAATCGGCTACGCCATTTTCTTTGGCTGAATGGATGACCTCAGGATCAAATGGGTCAAGGAGCATATCCATTTGCAGATCAATCGCACTGCTATCGTTGTTATGTTTTGTCGCTGCGCTCTCTATCTTATCAGCGTCGTACAATAACACGCCCAGATAACGGATACGCCCTACACATGAGTGCATACAGGCTGGTGCAAAACCCGCTTCCAGTCTGGGGTAGCATAATATGCACTTCTCTGATTTCCCTGTTCCCCAATTGTAATACGACTTTTTGTAGGGACATGCTGTGACGCACATTCTCCACGCTCGGCAGACTTCCTGATTGATGAGAACCACGCCATCCTCGCCTCGCTTGTAGATAGCACCCGATGGACAGGAAGCTACGCAGGCAGGATTAAGACAATGATTACAAATTCTGGGTAGGTAAAAGAAAGCCATCCGTTCCAATTGGAACATCGCTTCCTGCTCGGCCGGAGAAAGTTCCTGCAAATTAGGATCGTTGCGAGCATAATCCGGCGTACCGCTAAGATCATCGTCCCAGTTGGGTCCCATTTTAATGTCGATTGGCTTGCCGGTAATGAGCGATACCGGTCGCGCTGTGGGCTGGTCTTCCCCTGCCGGCGCCTCAATTAAATCGAGGTATTTATAGGTGAACGGCTCATAATAATCGTCAATAACAGGCAGATGGGGGTTGTGAAAAATATTCAGCAGTCCACGTAACTTACCGGCACCTTTCAGGGAAATTTTGCCACCACTACTTTTTTTCCAGCCGCCTTTATAAATTTCCTGATCTTCCCATTTTCCGGGATATCCGGTGCCGGGTTTTGTCTCGACATTGTTCCACCACATATATTCTGCACCCTTCCGGTCGGTCCAGATATTTTTGCAGGCAATGGAACAAGTATGGCAACCAATACATTTGTCCAGATGAAACACCATTGATATTTGAGATCTGACATCCATAAGTTTCTTTCCGCGTATGTTTAAAAGATTACTTTATCCATTTTCTTGACCACTACGTGTGTATCACGATTGGGCGCCGTCGGCCCCCAGTAGTTGAAATGGTAGGTAAATTGCCCATAACCACCGGCAAGCAGATTTGGCTTCAAATGAATTCGAGTAAAACTATTGTGTCCTCCAGCCCGTTTGTTTCCTCTGACTTGGGATTTTGGTATGCCAACGGTTCTCTCGGGCACGTGATAAACGATGCAGACCCCTTTTGGTATACGTGTACTGACGACGGCGCGGGTACAGTAAACACCGTGATCATTGTAGACTTCTACCCAGTCGTTGTCTTTGATTCCCAATTCTTCGGCATCGGTTTCGCTCATCCAGCAAGGCTCACATCCACGTGACAAAGTAAGCATCCTCAAATTATCACCAAAAGTCGAATGGATATGCCATTTGCCGTGAGGTGTTAAACAATTGAGGATCTTTGCTTCTTCATTCTTAAGTGTCTCCCTCAAGTCACCATAAAACTCAGGTTTTGGTGAGGGTTTGTAGGTAGGAAAGTTCTCCCCAAAGGCGAGATACATTTCATGATCCAGATAAAAATGCTGGCGACCAGTCAGCGTACGCCAAGGCACCAGGCGCTCGACGTTATATGTGAAGGCTGAGTAGGCTCGACCGTTAGTCATCAGGCCGGACCACAGAGGCGAGGTATTGTATCTACGGGGTTGCGCCTGTAATTCCGCATAAGTCATCCTGACATCTTTACTGCCTTCCGCCAAGTCTGTCAGTTCCAAGCCGGTACGTTTTTCAGCACCTTCATAGGCGCGCACGGCCAATTCACCGTTTGTCAATGACGAAAGATGCAGCACCGCATTGGCCGCCATATAGTCTTCTTTAAGCGAAGGATAAATACTACCGTTTTGTTTCTCCACGGGGAAATGGGCCGATTCAACCATCTCCTCATAGATGTCCGCGCATTGATAGCTGTTGCCGTGGGCACCGAGTCCGGTTTTTTTAATCTTGTCGCCCAAGGTGATGAACTTATCGTATAATTTTGTGTAATCACGCTCGACCACAACCAGATCATGCATGGTCTTGCCGGGTATCGGTTCACACTCACCTTGAAACCAATCTTTGACCGTCGGCTGTGTTACTTCGGATGCTGTGTCGTGAGCAAGCGGTGCAGCAATGATATCTTTTTGTGGTTCGGAGAGATGTTTTTGCGCAATCTCACTGGTTTTACGGGCAATTTCCTTGAAGATATCCCAATCCGTTTTTGACTCCCATACAGGAGCAATCGCTGCCGAAAGCGGATGAATAAAGGAATGCATATCAGTGCTGTTGAGATCGGCCTTTTCGTACCAGGAGGCGGCTGGCAGTACGATGTCGGAGTAGAGCGCAGAAGAGTCCATGCGAAAATTCAGATCGACGACCAGATCCATTTTCCCCGTCGGGGCGATCTCGTGCCATTTAACCTCTTCGGTCTTCTCTTCGTTTTGGTCGATGCCGATGGCGTTACTGTGAGTACCGAGGTAGTGTTTCAATAGATACTCATGACCTTTCATGCTCCCCATAATGGCGTTTCCGCGCCAGATATACCAGACTCGGGGGAAACTTGTCTCTCCGTCAGGATCGCCGACGGCATAACCAAGCTGTTTTGATTTTAATTTCTCGACCACGAAGGCCTTAATCTCATTATCGTTGGTCGCCCCGTTGGCGACCGCCTCCTTGCAAAGTTCAAACGTATTTTGGTCAAATTGTGGATAGAATGGCATCCAACCCATTCGTACCGATTTGTAGATCAAGTCTGCATGGTGGCCTCGGGTCCACTCATTATCGGGAGTTTTGTGGTACTTGCCGAAATGGCCATCATATCGATACTGACAGGTATTGATATAGTGCCAGATCGGTGCCTGCTGGAGCCTGACCGGCCCGTGCCAATCTTTAGCAAAGGCGATCGTCGCCCACGAGTCCATCGGCGCAAGTTTCTCCTGCCCTACATAATGGTTGAGGCCGCCACCATTTCTGCCGACACAACCGGTCAGCATCAATGCCATGATTCCAGCACGGTAAATAAGATTGTTGTGATACCAGTGATTACAGCCGGCGCCGATAATGATCATGCACTTGCCTTGGGTCACACTGGCGGTATTGGCCCATTCGCGAGCAAACTGTATGACTGTTTTGGAATCGACACCCGTAAAAATCTCCTGCCATGCCGGTGTATAGGCTGAATCTTTGTCTGTATAGTTCGATGGATATTCACCCGGCAAACCGCGGTCAACACCGTACTGCGCCATGATTAAATCATATACGGTAGTCACTGCAACTTTTTTGGGCTTCTTTGCTTCACCATCAGTGGTATCGATGTATCGTACCGGTACTCCTCTCAATCGCTGGTTATCAAGCCCAAATTCAGTGAATTCGACTTGCATTGTTTCATCATTCTTGTTCAGGAAAGTGAGTACTGGGTCGTAGGGTGTATCGTCAGCGCCATCCTCGGCCTTCATGTTCCATTTTCCTTGATTTTTATCCCAGCGATGCCCCATGCTGCCTTTGGGCATGACCGGATTACTCGTTTTTTCATCAATATTCAGGAATTTCCAGTCGCCATTTTCAACGTCCTTATATTTTTCAATACGGTTTGCACGCAGCAGTCTGCCTGGCTTGAAGTGGTCACCCACTTTCTCTAATTCAACTAAATAGGGACTGTCGGTATACTGTTTTGCGTAATCGATGAAATATTGGTTTTGCTGTTTATAATGAAACTCTTTGAGGATGACATGAGTAACCGCCATCCAGTAAGCGCCATCACTTCCGGCGTGTAGAGGCACCCATTGATCAGAATACTTAGCAACCTGGTTAAAATCCGGCGCGAAAACTACGGCTTTAGTACCATTATGTCGCGCCTCGGCGAAGAAGTGTGCGTCGGGAGTTCGGGTCATATTTAGATTCGCACCCATGACCGCAATGAATTTTGAGTTGAACCAATCCGCACTTTCGCAGACATCCGTCTGTTCACCCCAAATTTCGGGCGATGCATTGGGTAAATCACAATACCAGTCGTAGAAACTCAGGTTGACACCACCGAACAATTGCAGAAAACGTGAACCAGCTGCGTAGCTCAACATCGACATAGCTGGAATGGGTGAAAATCCGATAACGCGATCCGGCCCATGTTTCTTAGCTGTATAAATATTGGCAGCAGCCATGAGTTCAAGCACTTCATCCCAATGAACTCGTCTGAACCCGCCCTTACCACGGGCTTGCTGGTAACGCGTGCGAGCCTCGGCGTCAGCTTGCAGGTTCTCCCAGGCCAGAACAGCATCTCCGGTTTTTTCTTTCTCGGCCCTATAGGCATCAATCAGAGCACCACGGATAAGTGGGTATTTGATACGTAAAGGGCTGTATAGATACCAGGAAAAAGAAATGCCACGTTGACAGCCTCGCGGCTCATAGGGTGGCAGAGAACTTTCGAGCAGAGGATAATCCAATTGCTGCGTTTCCCAGACTACAATGCCATCTTTAACATGAATCTGCCAGGAACAACCACCAGTGCAGTTAACACCGTGCGTACTTCTGACGATTTTATCATGCTGAAAGCGATTACGATAAAACTCTTCCCACTGCCGCGTCTGTGGCGAAATGATATCTTCTATCCAGCTCATGTTATTTACCCAATCGGTTCTTATTCATTATTATCTTCCCAGGTTGACTTGATCTGGCGTTCGTAAATCTCGTGATTGACACTGTTCTTTTTGCTGCGAGTCCGCACTATAGCGAAAAGAGCGAAAAGTACGATTGCTCCAGCAAGTCCTGAGAAAAATAGCCTTGCGCCGTAGAGCGGTCCGTTTTTAGAGCCACCGTCGACCGATTGCAGGAAGGCAGCCAAATCAAAGATCTCATAATCAGACAGGGGCTTTCCATCGTACGCTTTTGCCATCGTTGGGAAAGGCGCATTATCGATAATTGCCTTTACACCCGCCGCCCCCATTCTGGAGTAGACATTTGTCAAGTCCTTTGCCAACGAGCCGCCTGCTATTACATCTGCGCGATCAATATTGTGACAGCTGATACAACTAGCTCCGCCGTTGGTGAAGCGTTTTCTCCCGTTAAAGAGCATTTGTCCGGAACGGATACTCTTTTCGGAAACCGGTTGATCGGGCTGAACTTTTGTGGTTTTCTTCAGCTGCTCGGAACTGTTTGCCGCGATATACTGGATGATATTGACAATCTGAGAATCGGTGAAGTCGTTATCTGGCATCACCATCTTGTTGAATTTTTTGAATACATCAACCGCATCAGAGTCACCACTTTTGATGAGTGACTGAGAGGATTTAATAAAACTGGCAATCCATTTTTGAGAACGTCTGTTTTGGATATTGACTAAGTCCGGACCGACGAGTCTCCCTTGATTAATTGTGTGGCAGGCCACACAACTTTGCTTGAAAAGCTTTTCGCCCCGACCGCATCAATCTCATCAATAAAAATAATACACGGCGCATTTTTCTTCGCTTGCTCAAACATATCTCGAACACGGGAAGCACCCACACCGACAAACATTTCCACAAAATCTGAACCGGAAATAAGGAAAAAAGGTACCTTCGCTTCACCCGCAATCGCACGGGCTAACAAGGTCTTACCGGTTCCCGGCGGACCCACCATTAAGGCTCCCCGAGGAATCTTACCGCCTAATTTCTGATATTTTGGTGGATCGCGCAGAAAATCAACCATTTCGGCCACTTCTTCTTTTGCTTCCTCAACGCCGGCGACATCATCAAAGGTGATTTTAATTTGGTCCGGCTCCAATATCTTGGCTTTACTTTTACCAAAAGACATCGCGCCACCGCGACCACCTCCACTGGCTCCGCCTTGCATTTGACGCATAAAAAAGATCCAGACCGCAATTAACAGCAACATTGGAAACCAAGAAATAAAGATTTGCATCAGCATTGATTGCTCTTCTGGCGCATGCGCCTCAATCTCAACACCGTGTTCTAAAAGGTCATCAATCAAATGGGCATCATTGGGTGAAAACGTACGAAACTTTTCCCCCGAACGCATTTTTCCCTTGATCTTATTGTCATCAATAGTAACGGTTTCAACCTGCCCATAAGCAACCGCCTCAATAAACCGAGAATAGGACAGCGTAGAATCGTTTTTATCTTTAGGAGCAAAACCATTGAATACCGACATTAACGCAATACCGATAACAACCCACAGTAAAATATTTTTTAACATAATTTTTAACCTAAACGCCTTTAACCGTATTATTTATTATGAAAACAAAACCTATTGTAACAAGTCGTTGCCTCTTTGTATTAATTCGTTACAGAACCTCCTTAAGAGGACACCACGGTAACTACAAAGATTCAACCTAAACCTTATTACTAACCAACCTTTACAATATATGGTCTAATTGTGTTTTTTAAAGCCTTTTCCTAAAATATAAACCTCATTACTTCGTGGTCTTGAGGCCTTAGGCTTACGAATCAACACCTTAGAGAATAATTGTCCGACCTCTCTTTTATAGTCATCAAAGCCTTCTCCTTGAAACACCTTAACGACAAAACACCCTTCCGGACTTAAAACAGCTTCCGCCATCTCCAAAGCCAATTCGGCTAAATAAATTGATGCCGGCTGGTCTATCGCCTTATTACCTGTTAAATTTGGCGCCATATCTGACAAAACCACATGAACGGGAATATTCTCAAGAACCCGAGACAATTCTGCCATCACAGACTCTTCTCGAAAATCACCCTGAACACAATGCACGCCGTCGATAGCCTCAATAGGCAAAATATCCAGCCCCACAATGCGCCCCTGTCCTTTCAACAACCGCTTAACATATTGCAACCAGGCGCCCGGCGCTGCGCCAAGGTCAACCACATTCATACCGGGTCGTATTACATTATCTTTCTGTTGGATTTCCTGTAACTTAAAAACCGCACGCGAGCGAAATCCTTGAATCTGAGCCTGCTTTACAAATTCATCATTAAAATGCTCTTGTAACCACTGATTACTGCTTTTACTTCGGCCCATACCCTTCCGTTTTTAGTGTAAAATTAGCTTTCGAAAATTAAAGGATAAACAGTGAACGCTATCGAAAAAAAGAAACTACGTGCCAACGCACATCAATTGAAACCTCTTGTCACCTTAGGCCAAGCAGGATTAACTGAAGCGGTCATCGCGGAAACAGAAATCACCCTGAACGACCATGAATTGGTGAAAATTAAAATACGAACCAGTGATCGTGAATTACGCAAACAACTCGCCCAGACTCTTTGTCAAAGAACACGCTCTGAACTGATCCAACAAATTGGCCAGATCGCCGTCATTTACCGCAAAAACCCAAACAATTAAATATATTTAATACTCAGAATTTCGTATTCCTTATCCCCTACAGGGGCTTTAACAATAACAACATCTTCTACTTCTTTACCAATTAATGCCCGAGCAATCGGCGACCCTACGGAAATACGCCCCGCTTTAATGTTCGCCTCATCTTCACCCACAATTTGGTAGGTGACGGTTTCACCACTGTCAATATCTTCAATTTCTACCGTCGCCCCAAAAATAACCTTCCCACCCGCATTCATTTTCGTCACGTCAATGACTTGCGCATTTGATAACTTACCCTCTATCTCAGCAATGCGACCTTCCGAAAAGCTCTGCTGTTCTCGGGCAGCATGATATTCAGCATTTTCCTTTAAATCACCGTGCTCCCGCGCCTCGGCAATAGCGTTAATTATTCTGGGACGTACGACTGTTTTTAATTCAAACAATTCGGTACGTAATTTTTCGGCACCAGAAACGGTTAACGGAACTTTATTCATAACTCAACTCCACCTAGCTAATTCTCTTTATCTAAAAAAATATTAAAACGTTACTTATACTAATGCTTTATGTAATTCTTGCAAACTATGCACCGTAATGCTATCTAATTCACCCAGACCTAAACACATCGCACGTGCCCCTGCCATAGTTGTAAAATAAGCCACACCGTGCTGTAAGGCCGCTCTACGCATGGTAAATGAATCTGCAATCGCTTTAGCGCCTTCTGTGGTATTAATAATGAGCTGAATCTGATCATTCTTAATCATATCAACGGTATTCGGACGCCCTTGGTTAACCTTATGAACACTCGCACACGCGTAACCTGCCTCCGTGATGACCGTAGCACTCCCCGCTGTCGCAATCAACTTGTAACCCTTAGACACCAACATTCTGGCAATTTCAGATAACGTCGATTTATCCTGATCTTTAACACTGATCAAAACTGTTCCTGACTGATTCAAATGAACACCGGCGGCACGTTGCGATTTTGCAAAAGCCTCACCAAAACTTTCACCCACCCCCATCACCTCACCGGTTGACTTCATTTCCGGCCCTAAAAGGGGATCAACACCTGGGAACTTAATAAAAGGAAAAACAGCCTCTTTAACAGAAAAATACTCAGGAACTACCTCTTTCGTGACACCCTGCTCCTTTAATGAGCGTCCCGCCATACACCGCGCGGCTATCTTAGCCAAGGGATAAGCTGTCGCTTTTGAAACAAAAGGGACGGTCCGAGAGGCTCTCGGGTTCACCTCGATAATAAAAATTTCCTCGCCCTGAACAGCAAACTGAATATTCATTAAGCCTACCACGCCCAAAGCTTTCGCTAATATAGCCGCTTGCTGACGCAATTCCTCCTGAATAGGCAAACTAATACTGTAAGGCGGTAACGAGCAGGCCGAATCACCTGAATGCACCCCGGCTTGCTCAATATGCTCCAT
>MPSY01000077.1 GCA_001901525.1 Methylococcales bacterium OPU3_GD_OMZ
ATCACCCGTACCCACAAAGAACTTACTTTGCTAATGTCTCGTTAGATATTTAAAAACTTAAGTTAGTTTCTTAAATTAAAAAAGCCTCACCCTGTCATTGGGTGGGGCTTTTTTAATGGTTTCCAGCAACGCTCTGCAAGTCATTTGTGTGATATGCCACAGTTATTTTTAGGGTAAATGGCTCAAAATTTAAATGACTATTTTTTTCACTAGAACTCAATTTTAAAGTACTGTACATTCTCCCTCTGACAATAAAACCAGAGCATATTAATCCCTGCAAAGAGGGGTTAGTTGTGATTAAAAAAGCATACAAGGAGCGTTTCATGAAACTTAATAAGGCGATTATCCCACTTGCCATTTTTCATGGTATGGCATCAGCAGGGCATGTTGAACCTCACAAACTAGATGCTATTGCGGTGACTGCGAGTCGTGATGCAAGACCTACACAAGAAATATCCCAAGGGATCAGCGTTATTGATCAAGAGACGATTGATAATTGGAACGTGTTGAATGTACAAGAAGCTTTGCAACATATGCCGGGGTTGGTAACCAAATCTACATCTGGAGGGTATAGTTCAAGATTAGCAATCCGTGGTGCAGGTATTAAAGCACCTTACGGGGTTCGTGCAATCAGTGTTTTACGTGATGGTGTACCGGTAACAGACCCTGATGGTTTTGCACGTATGGACTTTATTGACCCTCAAGATATGGCTCAAGTTGAAGTGGTTAAAGGACCAGGGTCAATTTATTCTTATGGTAGTAGTGGTGGTACCATTCAAATTCTTTCGCGCTCTGTATTTGATACCGGTTCTGACCGAGTTCGCGTGGGTGGCGGAAGTTATAATGGCAATACCCAGAATATCCGCTATTCCGGTAACATGACCGAAGATGATTTTTATGCTTTAACGTGGTCGCGTCAAGATTCTCCAAACACCTGGCGTGAAGGAAATAATTATGACCGAAATAATGCATCATTCAAATACGGCCATCTTTTTGAAGATGACAGTAAATTTGAAATGGAAATTGCCTACACTAATTCTCATTTAGACTTGCCTCAAAAATATTTAAGGGCTGAATATGATATTTTTGCAGCAGGCGGTGATGCCCGTTGGGATTTAGATACAGATGGCGCTTATCCTTATCGGCACCGTGCTCGAGATTCTAATGTGGTGTTTTTTAACTCCTCATATGAAAAACAATTCGGTGAAATTACTATTAAGCCTAGAGCCTATATGAACTATTGGGATCATTGGCATCCGACAACTGGCCCTGGCCTGGTAACTAAGCAGATTGTATTAGGGGGCGATTTCCAGCTCGATTGGGATCACACGCTATTTGATCGTGAAGCTAAAATGATTGTGGGTGCAGTGGGCCGTAATGACCGGGGGCGTAATGAGAAATATAATTATGCTGACAAAGAAATATTTTGTAAGCCTTATGGATACAAGCCTGGATGTCAAGATAAGTTGAACTATACCTTATCTGAAAAGCCGGGTACTTTACAGGGTAAAGGGGATGAAGATAATTTTAATTTTGGTGGTTATATTCAATACAGTTTTGAACCCATTGAAAAGCTCAAAACAGACTTAAGTTTCCGTTATGATCGCATCCACTTGAATGTTCATAACGAAGAAATTAATCAATTTGATTACAGTGCAAAACTTTTTACCAAAGCCGGTCGTGGGACGACGGATATCGATCCAGAATATGATATTTTCTCATCGCGATTTGGTGTGAGTTATGCTGTGATGGATTCGCTCAATGTGTACGGTAACTTTGCTTATGGCGACCAAACACCGGGTGCCTCAGAAGTCAAAGCTAATATTTTAGCCGGCCGTTCGACTAATTTGATGCCTTCATCTACTTATATGTATGAAACAGGGCTTAAGTTCAGAGAAGACATTGGAACGCTTGATGTTAGTTTATATTACGCTGATGTTGAAAATGAAATTTTAGCCGGTACTGACGGTAATGATTTAACGTATTACATTAATGCAGGAGCCTCAACTAAATGGGGTATCGAAGTCGCATCTCAAGCCTATGTCGGTAATATTTTTCCAATGATTGGTGAAACGGTGCCTTTTCTGAAATCGCATATGGATGCTTTATCCTTAGGTGTAAACTACACTTGGCAAGATCATGTCATTAGCGAATGGATTCATACGGATGATGATGCTGGAACGACTACAGATTACAGTGGCAATACCTTTGGGAAAATTCCAAGACATATGTATTCATTGTTCGCAACCTATAATCACCCATCGGGTTTTAATGCTTCTCTAAGGTCTAGAGTACAGTCTAAATACCACAAGAATAATGAAAATGCCGCAGGTAAGTCTAGTAACAAGAGCATTTATGGTGGTTTGAACTTTATTACTGATGCAACAGTGAGCTATGTCTATGGGCCTCATACACTTCAAGGAAATATGAATAACATCTTTGATAAACGGTATGCCGCAGATGCAGGTTTATCTAATTTTGGGAAGTCCTATGAAAAAGAGGAATTTAACCTTGCTGCACCGAAAACCTGGATGGTGACTTACCAGTATAATTTTTAATCTAACGAGATTAGGATTATCAAAGGCCGCATAAATGATTGCGGCCTTTTTTTTAATTAATATATAAAAAAATATGAACTGTAAATTACTTTCTTTTTTGCTCCTTTTAATCTTAAATATTGGGCTTAATTCAGCTCAAGCAGCTCAGCCTTCGGTATTGTGGTTGGCTAATAGTCCTTCAGAACCTGCTAAGGCAAGAATGCTCGCAGAAATTGCTAGAGAACATCAGGTTAGGCTTAAACCTCTTTTTATAATGGGTCAGGATGCTGAAACGATTACTAATGAAATGAAGAAATATGACATGGTGATGTTTGACTATGTCTATATGGGTCAGTTCGTACAGATGATCAATCAATATAGGGGCGCTATTGCACAATACCAAGGCGTGGTTTTCCCAGGGTTGTGGTACCAACAACCGCAACTGGCAAAAGGGCTTGACAGCGGTCAGGCGCAAACGGTTTTTAATTATTACAATAATGGCGGACAAGAAAATTTTCATAGGCTTTTTGATTATTTAAAGCAAGCTGTTTTTAAAGTCTCAAAAACGGCTGCGTTACCGCCGATTATTTTTCCAGAGCAAGGTATTTACCATCCTGATTACCCACAAATGGTTTTTGCTAGTTTAGAAGAGTATTTAGACTGGAAAAAACCTGCAAAAGATATTCCGGTGATTGGTGTGGGTTTTCATCAATTGCGTATTGCCGATGATATGACCGAACACTTAGATGATTTAATTCATCGCATTGAAGCCCAAGGCGCATTACCTGTGGCTTTTTATGACCCTAATGATGCTGAAAAAACCGAATCGTTGATTTACCATGAATCACATGAAGGTGAAATTCATCAGCACGGTAATCATGATGATGAAGGAGAAAAAGAAATATTCATTGATGTCATGATCAATTTTACCGGCATGTATACCTCCATTGAGGCACAAAAGAAATGGATGGAAAAATTAGATATACCTGTGATGCAGGCCATGATTTATCGCTCAGGAGATTATCAAGATTATTTAAAAGATGACCAGGGCATGTCGTTTGTTTTTTCACCGACGTTTATTGCAATTCCTGAAATTTCAGGGCGTATTACGCCGAATATTGTTGCGGCTAAACGCAAAAGTGATGAAAAATATATTGCCATTCCAGAGCAAATGAAGGCAATGCTCGATCGGGCTATGAATTATGCTAAATTGCGAAAAATGCCTAATAAAGATAAAAAAGTCACTTTTGTCTTTTGGAATTCTCCAGAAGGTGAAGAGAACTTTAGTGCCTCTTTTTTAAATATCCCTGAAAGTTTAGCGGATATTTTTGTCGCGATGAAAAAGGCAGGCTATACCGTTCCTTATATGGACCCGGATACCTTAATAGCAACCGGAAAAAAGCTCATTAAACCTTACTATCGGGTTGATAACGAAAAGGCCTTAAGAGACCTTTTAGCAGAAGATTTAGCTGAAAGAATACCCGTGGCTGAGTATAAACAATGGCTGACAACATTTCCAAAATCGCAACAGCAATGGATTCAGGACAGTTGGGGAGATCCTGATGATAATTATTTAACGATCAATGATAACGGTGAGTGGTATTTTGTGATCCCAAGACTCAAAATTGGCAATGTTATGGTGATGCCACAGCCTAACAGGGGTTCACGGCGCGATCGTGAAAAAGATATTTCTCACGATAAAAAAGTCCCACTGCACCATGCGTATCGTGCGGTCTATCACTACATTACCGAAGGGTTTAAAACCGATGCCATAGTCCATGTTGGAACGCATGGTACGCAGGAATGGTTAGCCGGTAAAGAAAGAGGGCTTTGGGCTTATGATGATTCTTATTCAACAATCGGTTCGGTACCGGTAGTTTATCCTTACAGCGTTGCAAATACCGGTGAAGCATTGATTGCAAAACGCCGTGGTCAGGCGGTTGTCATTTCACATAATACACCGCCTTTTGCACCAGCAGGTTTGTATGGCGAATTAGTTGAAACGCACGAAAAAATGCATCAGATCGGTGAGTTAGATGAAGGGCGAGTCAAAGAAGAAACTAAAAAAGCCTTAGTTAAACAAGTCATAGAACAAAAATATGATAAGGATCTTAATTTAACCGAGGATGCTATTTGGGCTGATTTTGATGGTTTTTTTAAAAAATTACATGACTACCTGTTAGATTTAGCAGCAACTGCACAACCGATGGGTTTACATCACTTTGGCAGTGTCGCCGAAACAGATCACTTGTTATTAACGGTCTTTCAAATGCTGGATTCTAGTTATATTGAAGCGGCAGATAAGGAGGAACCCGCACACGTTTTAGGGCAACCTTATGAACAAATTTATAAAACCAAATCGTTTAAATTTTTAAAAGACTATTTGGTCAACAAAAAATCGTTGGCGAGTTTTGAAAAAGAAGTTCGGCCTTATCTTGTTGAGGCAGAAAAGCATTATGCTAATTTTTTAGCAGAGAAAGAAACCGAGCATTTATTAGCAGCATTATCCGCGCACCATATTCCAACCGGAACGGGTAATGATCCGATTCGAAACCCTGATGCTGTGCCTACGGGTAAGAATATTTATGGCTTTGACCCAACGAAAATACCGACTAAAGAAGCCTGGATAGCGGGGAAAGAATTGGCAACCGATTTAATAGAAAGCTATAAAGCCAAACACGGGATGTACCCGGATAAATTAGCGTTCTCAATGTGGTCTACTGAAACCTTAAAACATTTCGGCGTTCTAGAAGCGGAAGTGCTTTATACCTTAGGCGTTCGGCCCGTTTGGAATAAGCGCGACCAAGTTGTTGATGTTGATATTATTCCAATGGATGAATTACAACGCCCCCGTATTGATGTGGTGTTATCGGCAACGGGTTTGTACCGAGATAATTTACCCGGTGTGATGGATAGGCTTTCACAGGCGATTGTTAAAGTGGCACAATTAAAAGAGCCTCAGAATTTTGTCAACCAACACAGTGAAGAATTAAAACTAACTTTGATTGAACAAGGGCTGAGTGAAAAAGACGCGAGTAAGTATTCACGCGTCCGTTTTTTTGCTAACGAAAGTGGCGTTTACGGTACTAATTTACCCGATGCGACATTAGCGAGTGATACTTGGGAAACTGATGAGCCGATGGTTAAAACATACCTTTCTAGAATGGGGTATTTGTTTGGGACAGAAGCCGGGACACGTAATGTTAAATTAAAGAATATTGATTTATTTGCTGAAAACCTAAAAGGCACCAAAGCAGCGATACTTTCTCGAAGTTCAAATTTGCACGGTATTTTAACGGTTGATCACCCTTTTGAATATCTGGGTGGTATTGGCCAAGCAGTTAGGTACTTAGATGGAAAGACTCCTGAACTCTACATCGCTAACTTACGGGATACTAAAAATTTCAAAAATGAAACAGCCGCTGCGTTTATTGCTAAAGAATTAAGAACCCGTTATTACCACCCAAACTGGGTTAAAGAAATGATGGACGAAGGTTATTCGGGTGCATTAGAAATTTTAGATGTGGTTAATAATTTTTGGGGCTGGAATGTGATGTCTCCCGAAGCGGTACGTGCTGATCAGTGGCAAGAAATGTTTGAAGTGTATGTGGAAGATAAATTGGAATTAGGTGTTGATGAATGGTTTAAAGAGGTTCAGCCTGCCGCCATTGCACAGATTTCAGAGCGGATGTTAGAGGCTGTTAGAAAAGGTTATTGGGAAGCTTCAGACGAAACTGTACAAGCATTGGTTGAAAAGTATCTTGAGATTATCGAAAACAACGATGTATATACACCAAACGAAAAGTTTAAAACCTTTCTTGAAAATAAAGCGACGGGGTTTGGTTTGGATGTTTCAGCATTACAAGCCCTCAATGAACGACAAGCTAATCCCGAAGTCCCAGAAAGTTCAGCCAGTGCTGAGCAATCAGTGAAGGTTGAAGGGGTTAAGTTAGAAAAACAACCTGAACAGGAAACAGAGGTAGAAGACGACATGATGATTACTTGGATTTCACTCGCCGTGTTGGGATTGTTAATAATGGGATTTTTCTATGAGCTCTTAGCGCATAGAAAAGTACTTCCTTCGACATAACAAATCATGTGTCGTAGAGCACATGGCATTTTTAACTTTTATTAAATAACGAGAAATATTATGGATTCTATAGCTTATGACTTGTCACAGATTTTGTTACTACCAGTTTTACTGGGTATTTATTGTTCTTTTCTTTATGCCGTAGTGGAAGTAGGGCGACTCATGGCCCTGGCATGGCTAAGACGACAATATGCTTCAACACAAATAGGACAAAAAGGTTTTCCTATATTGAAATATCACCAGCAACAAAACGCTTCAAATTTAAATGAAATTGAAGTTTATAGTCTTAAAAAATTAGAAAATGTCAGGATTGTTACTCGAATCACCCCTATGTTAGGTTTGATAGCAACATTAATCCCTATGGGTCCAGCGTTAGTAGCGCTTCAAGAAAACAATGTTTATGCCATGGGCGAGCATCTTAATACGGCTTTTACGGCAGTAACGATAAGTCTGGCTTCTGCTTCATTAACCTTTTGGGTAGCTTCTGTAAAAAAACGTTGGTTTGCTGAAGAAATTGTTCATATTGAGAAAATGATTGGAGCTAATTGATATGGCGCTCAAGATTTTAGAAGAAGATGAAGAATTAAATCCCATGTTGTCAGTGATTAACTTGATTGATGTTTTTTTAGTGTTAATTGCCACATTACTTATTATTATCGTTCAAAATCCCTTAAATCCATTTTCCAATGAAGATGTCACCGTTGTAAAAAACCCCGGGAAATCTAATATGGAAATGGTAATTAAAAAAGGGGAAAAAATTGAACACTACAAAGCATCGGATTCAATGGGACAAGGTGAAGGACAAAAGGCAGGTATTGCATACCGAATGAAAGACGGTTCATTTATTTATGTACCAGAATAAAATATAACTTCAAAAACTGTGGAAGTTACGGCTAATGTGAATGACCCCACTAGGGGGGATGGGTAAGAACCCTGGCACAAGAAGTAACCGAGTTTTTGGTTCGTTGACTGAATCCGCTGTGGTGAACCTTAATTCAAATTATAAGTTAGCTTTCGATGATGACAAAATACTAAAATTCTCCGTGGGGATTAATAAGCTACTTGATGATGAATACGATGATCATCAAAGCCTATCCTAGCCGTACTTATTTTGCCAGAATCGGACTTGATATCTAGACGTAGTCAGGTTCTCAGATAAAACCTCACCCCTTTAAAAGGGTGGGGTTTTTTTATTTGCAACAGATGCAATAATTTTTAGACACGGTTTAACTGATTTTTAGCTTTTGAGTCGTTATTGATAAACCCTGTTTTTTAATTTGCTGTTTTAAGGAGCCTTAAAAAATAGGGGGTGCTGTTTTACCATCGTGTTAATTGGACTTATTGTTTTAGTAAACTCATAACGTGCTGTTTTTTTGCATTGGCTTGAGCCAACAGTGCAATATCCGTTTGCTGGTTTATTTGTTCTTTTGCCGAAAGGACCGATTGTTTAGCGTGTTCTGTTTCGTTCACTTTAGTTTGCGCGGATGAATTCTTTTTTGAAAGCTGAGCGGTAACCCCTGAAACCGACATGCCGGCACTTT
>MPSY01000078.1 GCA_001901525.1 Methylococcales bacterium OPU3_GD_OMZ
ATTTTAAGGTTGAATTTCAGGAGAAGTAAAGATGCGTAAGATCCAGTTAGTAAGCATGGTGGTCATGTTGGTTAGTTTTTCTCAAGGTTGGGCCGGTGGAGCGCCGGGTAAGGTTATTGGTGCAACAACAACTGACTCTTATTTAGCTTATAAGTTATCGAGTCAGGACGGTTTTGTTTTTATTGATTTGCGTCCCATTGAAGAATATAACCAAGGGCATGTTCCGGGTGCTAAGCATTTGGATTATAACGATCTAACAGAACAGTCGTTGGCAACGCTCGTGAACAAGAAGAGTGGCCGCGTTGTTTTTTATTGTTCAGGTAATGCTAGTGAGTTAGCCGGGTGGGCTTCTCAGAAAGCATTAGATTGGGGCTGGCAAAATGGATTCGTTTTTTATTACCGTACCGGTATTAGGGAATGGATATCGTCAGGTCTATCTGTAGAGAAATAACTAAATTTGAGATAATAAAAAAGGGCAACTAAATTTCTTTAGTTGCCCTTTTTTTGTTTGAAGATTAATCCTGCAGTTCTTTGAGTACCGCTTGCAAGCTGGTATTGGCATCGCCGAATAACATTTGCGTTTTCTCATGAACAAACAATGGATTATCAACACCGGCATAACCTGAGGCCATGCTTCGTTTAAGAACGATAGTGTTTTCACCTTTCCAACATTCCAAGACCGGCATTCCAGCGATCGGGCTGTTGGGGTCATCTAATGCGGACGGATTAACAATATCATTAGCACCAATAACAATAGTGACATCGGTATTTGGAAAGTCATCGTTGATTTCATCCATTTCAAAAACCACATCGTAAGGCACTTTAGCTTCTGCTAACAATACATTCATGTGACCGGGCATACGACCAGCAACAGGATGAATGCCAAAGCGGACATTTTTGCCTTTTCCATTCAGTAGCTTGGTGATTTCATTAACGGTGTGCTGTGCTTGGGCAACGGCCATACCATAACCTGGAATAATCATGATATTTTTTGAATCTTTTAGTAATGCTGTTGTTTCTGAAACGTTGATTTCAACAACTTCACCTTCTACTGTTGCGGCCGGACCGCCACTGGTTGTGCCAAAGCCACCGGCAATAACGCTAACGAAGCTTCGGTTCATAGCACGACACATAATATAACTTAGAATCGCACCACTACTACCAACTAAGGCCCCGGTAACAATTAACAGATCATTGTTTAGCATGAAACCGGTTGCTGCTGCTGCCCACCCCGAGTAACTGTTTAGCATAGAAACGACAACGGGCATATCAGCACCGCCAATAGCCATCACCATGTGTACGCCAAAAGCCAATGCGATGATCGTCATGATCAATAGGGAGAAGGTGCCACCGCCAGTTTCAGCACCTGCAACAAATTGTGTGCAGAGCCATATTGAAGTGACGAGTAAGCCGAGATTCAGCCAGTGACGTCCTGGAATCAAAACAGGGTTGCCGCTGATCTTTCCACTCAATTTACCAAATGCGATAACAGAGCCAGAAAAGGTAACCGCACCAATAAGGATGCCGATATAAATTTCAACTTCATGAATGGTTTTTTCAACACCGGTCAGTGCTGATGAGGGATCAATAAAATTAGCATAACCGACTAAAACGGCTGCCATACCAACGAGACTGTGCATAATGGCCACTAATTCGGGCATTTCGGTCATTTGCACCTTGAATGCGGCTTTAGCGCCAATGGCTCCTCCTATGAGTAGCGCAATAATAAGCACAACATAAGAAGAGACCGAATCACTCATAATGGTCGCAACAATAGCGATAGCCATTCCGATCATGCCGTAATAATTACCGCGGCGAGCTGTTTCTTGATTACTTAAGCCACTAAGACTTAAGATAAACAAGACAGAAGCGGCAATGTAAGACATTGTAACTAAACCTTGAGACATGTTCTAACTCCTCTTATTTCTTGAACATTTCCAACATGCGTCGGGTGACTAAGAACCCACCCGCAATGTTGATTGAAGCGATTAAAATGGCGAGTCCCGATAGTACTGTAATCATAAAACCCGGGGATGAAATTTGGACCAGTGCGCCAATAACAATAATGCCACTAATCGCATTGGTTACGCTCATGAGCGGGGTATGTAAAGACGCAGAAACGTTCCAGATCACTTGATAACCAATAAAACACGCCAAAACAAAAACAGTAAAGTGTGTCATGAAGGATGCGGGTGCCGATGCGCCAACCATATAAAGAGCTGCACCGCCCAGAATAAGTGGGATGAACTGCGTCACCGAGGCAGGAAGTAGTGGTTTTTTCTCTTTAATAGGTTCTGCAGCGGGACTCTCTTCAACTTTAGCACTAGCTTTGGGTGCTGCAGATAATGTAGGAGGTGGTGGAGGCCAGGTTATTTTTCCTTCTTTAATAACAGTGGCGCCACGGATCATCTCATCATCCATATTGACGTCTATTTCACCATTTTTTTCAGGTGAGAGTTCTGTCAGTAGGTGCCGTAGGTTAGTGCCGTATAGTTGGCTGGACTGTGCAGCCATGCGGCTTGGAAGGTCCGTGTAACCAATAATGGATACGTTGTTTTTGATAACAACTTTCCCGGCTTCAGATAATTTGCAGTTTCCGCCTTGCTCCGCAGCCAAGTCAACAATAACGCTGCCGGGTTTCATGGATGCAACCATTTCTTTGGTGATTAATTCAGGGGCAGGTCTACCTGGAATTAAGGCTGTAGTAATAATGATGTCAACATCTTTTGCTTGTTCGGCAAAAAGATCCATTTCAGCAGCAATGAATTCTTTACTCATGGTTTTAGCATAACCACCGGAACCAGCGCCATCTTCTTCAAAGTCCAGCATTAAGAATTCAGCATCCATACTTTCGACTTGCTCTTTAACTTCAGGTCGGGTATCGAAGGAGCGAACAATGGCGCCCATACTTTTCGCAGCACCAATAGCGGCAAGACCGGCAACACCGGCGCCTATAACCAGTACCTTGGCAGGAGGAACTTTACCTGCAGCAGTAATTTGACCGGTAAAAAAGCGTCCAAAATGTTGTGCAGCCTCTACGACTGCTCGGTAACCCGCAATGTTAGCCATTGAACTGAGTGCGTCACACTTTTGTGCGCGTGAAATCCGTGGAACGCATTCCATGCCCAGTACGGTTACCTTTTTGGCAGCCAGACGCTTCATAAGGTCTTCATTTTGTGCGGGCCAGATAAAACTGATTAAGTGCTTACCTTTAGATAAAAGTTCGACTTCGTCGACTTTTAATTTAGGGTGCAGTTCAGGTGCTCTGACTTTAAAAATAATATCAGCATCAGCCCAGAGCTTTTCGGCACTCTTATTTATAGAGGCGCCTGCATCCTTATACGCTTTGTCAGAGAAGTTAGCTGCTTTGCCTGCGCCGGCTTCTACTGAAACACTAAAGCCGAGTTTTATGAGTTGTTCTACAATAACGGGGGTCGTCGCTACACGTGCCTCGCCATTGTGAACCTCTTTAGGTATACCGATCTTCATTGGTTCTTCCTCAAATATTAGGTGGTAATTATTAATGGGTATATTCGTTTGTTATTTCTATGAATTTGTCGAGGTAGTTGAAATAGCGAAAAACCTGCAAAAAATCCAGCGTAGAGCATAAGGGATTGAGTTTGTTTTATCAATGTGATATTGGAAATGGATGGGTAATTGTGCTTTTTGGTGCAGTAGTTCAGTCTTAAGTGCCATACTGGTGCGGAGGTTAAACTCGAAAGTTTCACGCTGATGGGAACAGTTAGTGCTTATTAATCAGTATTTTGGGTTTTATTAAGTGACGGGTATTTGGGTCATGTTAGGCTAATGAGAGATTATTTTTATGAGATTAAGATGAAAACTTTTTTAGCAAAAGATTTTATTCAGACCCGGGAGGGGCTTGTTTTTGCAGTCGTTGAAACGGGTCTGGAGCAAGGGCGGGTTTTGTGTTTTTTGCGTTATGTTAATAAAAGTGGTCAATGGGTTAAGGTTGATACCGAGCAGGCGAACAGATTATTAGCCGATCAGTTTCCACAATATCGTTATTTTTCACCGAGTAAAGATGTTTTTTTGCATGCGGTGTCGCTTGATGATGTTTGTCATCACTATCAACCACGTCGTCGACTCAGGGAAATAATCAATGTAGCTAAACCTAACTCCTCCGTTATTAAGGACTTAATTGGGTTAGTGGGCGTTCTTGAAGCCCAAGGGTTGCCGGTTTCCCAGTTGGGAGTCACTGGATCAATTCTTTTAGGATGTCACAACAGTGCTTCGGATATGGATGTGGTGATTTATGACCGGGCGAGTTTTATGACGGCCCGGGAAATTATTAGTTCATTCCATAAAGCAGGGATTGCGCCGTTTACGGTTGAGGCGTGGCAAGCGTCATTTAAACGTCGGGCTTGTGAGTTAACTTTCGCTGAGTATTGTTGGCATGAACGTAGGAAATTTAATAAAGGTTTGTTTGCAGGGCGAAAATTCGATATTAGTTATGTTGCTGAAAACGTTGAAGAATACCCGGTAAGGTATAAAAAACAAGGTGCGGTTAAATTGACTGCGACAATTGTGAAGAGTGATAAGGCTTTTGATCATCCGGCGATATTTGTTATTGATCACCCCGAGATTAAGGAAATCTGTTGTTATACGCCCACCTATACGGGCCAGGCTGAAAAAGGAGAGCGTGTGATGGTTTCTGGTTTTTTGGAGCAAGATGAAAAGGGTCAAAAACGTATTGTCGTGGGTTCCAGTCGTGAAGCGGCGGGCGAATATTTGAAAGTTATTAGTCATGATCAAACGTCCTGAATTTTCAGCGGTTATCCTGGATCTGGATGGATTGGTCTTAGACACTGAAAAAACCTATCGGATTGCTTGGTGTTCTGCTTTGGAAACGATGGGGTACTCGTTTTCTCAAAATTTTTATCAGCGATTAAGTGGCTTGCAATATGAGTCTATTGAACGAATTTTTTTGGAACAGTGTGGAACTGATTTTGATGTGGCACTGTTCCGTAAGATCAGCGCTGAACAGTGGCATGACTATGTAGATGCAGAGGGTCTTGCTGTTAAACCCGGTGTTTTTGATTTGTTAGCGGCATTAACGGAGCGACAAATACCGTATTGCTTAGCCACCAATAGTTTAAGTGAAAATGCTGAGCGTAATCTGGAGATTGCGGGGATAGGGTATTTGTTTCCAAATAAAGTGACCCGAGATCAAGTAAAGCAAGGCAAACCCGCGCCCGATATTTTCTTGTTGGCGGCAAAGTTGATGGGCTATCCGATAGCAAAGTGTTTGGCAGTTGAAGACTCAGTTGTGGGTGTAGAAGCAGCCCAGGTTGCGGGTGCTATTCCTATTTGGGTTCCTGATAGTTATTCAAAGCAAACATTAATGGATTCAGAAAAAGTCTGTCAGCTCAATGACTTGGTGGAATTGGGGCGGTTATTGTTTTGATTGCGGTGTAATAATTCACGTCAAAATGACTGATTAGGTATAATTGTAGAATCTTTCATTACTTATTCTTCTGGTTATTTCTTGAATACCACACCAACTAAAGTTACTGTTATTGCACCGGCTCGATTACATATGGGTTTCATCGATCTTAGTGGTTCATTGGATCGTCATTTTGGCAGTATTGGTTTAGCACTTAATAATTATGAAACTAAGCTCTCTTTGACGGCCTCACACCGAAGTTATGTCAGTAGGGAAGCGCCTAGTCGAACGTTACAGTGTGTTCAACAATTATGTCAAAAGTTAGGCGTGTCTGATCAAGTGCATGTGGATGTTCAGTCAGCAATTCCAGCGCATATTGGGTTGGGATCAGGAACCCAATTGGCCTTAGCGGTAGGGATGGCGCTTAATGTTTTTTATCAATTAGACCTTTCTATTCGTGATATTGCACATTTAACTGACCGCGGTGGGCGTTCGGGTATTGGGATTGGTGTTTTTGAAAAAGGGGGGCTTGTGGTTGATGGTGGCCGAGGTCAACATACGATTACACCGCCGGTACTTGTACAAATGCCGGTCCCTGAGGGATGGCGTTTTATTTTATTGTTAGATCGTCGAGGTCAGGGTTTGCATGGTGATGGCGAAATTCAGGCGTTTAAAAAGTTACCCCCTTTTCCTAAAGAAGAGGCGGCTAGATTATGTTATTTGTTACTGATGCAGGGGTTACCCGCCTTAGCAGAACAAAATATTGATGAGTTTGGTTCCGTAATTACACAATTACAACGGTCAGTAGGTGCGCATTTTTCACCCGCCCAGGGTGGCGCTTTCACAAGCCATGAAGTCGGTGAGGTTATGGCGTGGTGCTCAGAACAAGGCGCTGTTGCTATTGGTCAGACATCATGGGGACCGACTGGTTTTTGTGCGGTTCAAGGGGACCAGCAAGCCAGTGCATTAGTGCGTGCAGCGAAGCAACAGTTCGGTCATTTGGTTAATTTAGAGTATGTCGTTACCCAAGCCAGAAACCAAGGTGCAAAAATCATCGTTGAGTAAACAGGTTGTTATTGTTGCCCATTCAGGTCGAATGTTGGCAAATTCTGCCCGTCAATCTAATTGGGTTCCTTTAGTCATTGACAGCTTTGGTGATCAAGAAATAGCTCATCTCGCCCAGAAAAATTGGGTGGTTCCAGATTTCTCCAAAGCATCGTTGGAGCCGATTATTACCACTATAAAACAGGATTTTGATGTTGATCAGTTAGTTTATGGCAGTGGTTTTGAGTTTCATTTAGAAACGTTATTTTGGCTTTCTGAGCACTTTACTGTTTTAGGCAATACGGCCGTTACTTTTCAGCAGGTACAGGATAAAGTTTTTTTCTTTGCAACGCTTCAGCGGTTACAGATCCCTTTTTTAGAAACTCACTTTACAGCGCCACCCGTTGGTACCAATGAATGGCTTATTAAGCCCACTGCGGGTGAAGGGGGGGTAGGTATTCATTGGTATGATTCACGAGAATTAGTCAAGGATACGGTTTATTGGCAGCGTTATCAAAAAGGTACCGTGGGTTCAGTGCTTTTTGTAAGTGACGGGGAAAGTGTGCAAATTATTGGTTTTAATGGTCAGTGGGTGGAGTCTGGCCACACGCAATATCCCTTTGTTTTTTCAGGTGTTAGGCATTGTCCCATCGTGGGTGTTACGTATGGGCAGCAAGTATTAGATTGGCTCAATCAGTTAGTGGGTGTCTTTTCCTTGGTTGGGTTGAATAGCTTAGATTTCATCATGAATAAGGGTCAGTTATGGGTCCTTGAAATTAATCCAAGGCCTTCAGCCAGCTTGATGCTTTATGATGGTTATTGCCGTAACAAACTCTTTGAGCGTCATGTTCAGGGGTGTCTGAGGCACTTAATGGATATTCCGGCACAATCTATTGATTATCATCGTGGATATCAGGTGTTGTATGCTTACTATGAATTAGTTATACCTGAACAAGTTGAGTGGCCTGACTGGGTGTTAGATAAGCCGGGTGTAGGCGTAATAATTCCCATTAATGGCCCTATTTGCAGTATTATTGCCGCTGAGCAAAATACGGAGAGACTCACAGATTTGTTGAATTATCGTGCTCGAGTTGTCTACCAATTACTTATTTACAAGGAAAAAGTTTCATCATGCAATTTCATGCCAGTGTTAATAAATTAGCGAAGCCTCTAGTCACAAAACTTATAGAAAATGCAGATGCATTAAGGCTTAATGTTGAGCAATTAGAGAATGGTTGTACCATCATTGATGCCGGCATAAATGTTCCGGGTGGGTTGGAAGCTGGGCGAATAATTTCTGAAATATGTTTAGGGGGTATGGGGTCTGTATCGCTGACGCAAAGCGGGCAGGTTAGTCAGTGGCCATTAACCGTAAATGTTCATACTGGAAACCCTGTTTTAGCCTGTTTAGGTAGTCAATATGCAGGTTGGAGTTTAGCGCATGAGAAGTTTTATGCCTTGGGTTCGGGTCCTGCGCGGGCTTTGTGTGTTAAAGAAGATCTATTTAAAGAACTTGATTACCGTGATGATTTAGACTCAACCGTTTTGGTCATTGAAGGGGACAAAGTGCCGCCATTACCGTTAATAGAAAAAATAGCAGATGCTTGTCATTTAGCGGCGTCTCAACTGACTATTATTTTAACTCCTACGAGTAGTTTAGCGGGTTGTGTTCAGGTGGTTGCCAGAGTATTAGAGGTGGCTATG
>MPSY01000207.1 GCA_001901525.1 Methylococcales bacterium OPU3_GD_OMZ
GAGTGGTACAATTACTACTCGGACACAGTGACTTATCGACAACACAGATTTATACACATATTGCACAAGAACGGTTAAAAGAATTACATCAGCAGTTTCATCCAAGAGGTTAATTAACATGACAAATCATATTCACCCTACAGCGTGTATTGCCGACAATGTGAAACTTGGTGATGTAGTTATTGTTGGTCCCTATGTGGTGATAGAACCTGATGTGGTTATTGGTGAGGGTTGTGAGATTCAAGCGCATGCCGTGATAAAACGTTTTACGCAAATGGGTTCTAGCAATCGGGTTCATTCACATGTGGTGCTGGGTGATTTACCGCAAGATATCGCGTTTAAAGCCGCAACAGTCAGTTATTTAACTATCGGTGATAACAATGTTTTTCGAGAAGGTTTTACCGCCCATCGTGCAACGGTTGTTGAGGGGGCGACGATTATTGGCTCACAGTGTTTTTTTATGAATCATAGTCATGTTGCGCATGATTGTATGATTGGGGACCAGACTATTTTTGCGAATAATGTTGCCATTGGTGGTTTTGTTGAGGTGGGTAATAATGTGTTTATGGGCGGTGCGGTGGTCGCACATCAATTTTGCCGCGTAGGCCCTTTTGCGATTGTTAGAGGAACCTCAGGGTTAAGTATGGATGTTTTACCTTTTACGACAGCAGGTGGCGCACCGGCTAAGCATTATCGACTTAACTCCATTGGGTTGCGACGAGCAGGTATTAGTGGTGAACGTTATAAAATGTTAACAACGGCTTTTAGACGCCTTAAAGCACAAGAATCTATTGAAGATTTAGAGGATACGCCGGAAATATTGATCTTGAAAGCATGGCTAGCGGTCAAGTCAAAGCGGGGTGTGCATGGGTTTAAATAACGGTTTATATTAAAATTATTTTTTCTAAGTAAAGATATCAGCGATGAAAAAAATTAAAAGTGCAGTGATCGGTGCCGGTTATTTGGGTAAGTTTCATGCAGAAAAATATGCCAGTTTGCCAGATTCGGAATTGATTGCGGTCGTTGATGTCAATCAACAGGCGGCTGAAGAGATCGCACAAAAACATCAAACGAAGGCGCTGACAGATTACCGTCAGTTATTGGGTCAGGTCGATGCGGTCAGTATTGTAGTGCCGACCACCTTACACCACCAAGTTGCTTTGGATTTTATTAATCACGGCACCCATGTCTTGGTGGAAAAGCCTATTACGGTGACTGTTAAAGAAGCTGATGAATTAATAGCCGCCGCCCAAGCAAATAATGTGTTATTACAAGTCGGTCATTTAGAACGCTTTAACTCCGCCGTCATGGGGTTAGATCATTTGCCGGATAAGCCACTGTTTATTGAATCGCATCGTTTATCGCCTTTTAATCCGCGTGCTAATGATGTCAGTGTGGTTTTGGAT
>MPSY01000079.1 GCA_001901525.1 Methylococcales bacterium OPU3_GD_OMZ
CCTGACCCGCCGTAATAATCGATTAGCAATCCTCGGTGTTCCCCTTGAACAACGTGCAATTTCGTAGGCTCCCTCAGGCTCGACATCCATCGCCAGAATTTTAGCTGACCGGGTAACAATCTCCGCCAATTCAGACACCGTATAAAACTCAAGCCGTTGAACAATACCAAAACGATCCCGTAACGGTGATGTTAATAACCCGGCGCGTGTCGTTGCCCCCACTAAAGTAAAGGGGGGTAAATCCAATTTAATCGAGCGCGCCGCCGGACCTTCACCAATCATAATATCAATCTGATAATCTTCCATCGCTGGATAAAGCACTTCTTCAATCGCAGGACTCAAACGATGAATCTCATCAATGAACAATACATCATGGGCTTCTAAATTGGTCAACAAAGCGGCCAAATCTCCCGCTTTATCAAGAACCGGGCCTGACGTTTGCCGAATATTGACAGCCATTTCTGTCGCAATAATATTAGCCAATGTTGTTTTGCCTAAGCCTGGCGGCCCAAAGATCAAAACGTGGTCTAAGGCCTCACCGCGCCCTTTAGCGGCCGTAATGAAAATATCCATCTGGGTTCGTAATTCCGTTTGACCAATATAATCTTGCAGCCGGCGCGGCCTAATAGCCCGGTCAACGCGCTCCTCATCGATATGACCCAGCGCACTAATCGGACGATCACTGTCAATAAACCCGGTCATCTAACCGCACCTTGCAAAGCATAGCGAATAATTTCTTCGCACGACAAGGTATCGCCAGAGACTGCTTGAATCATTCGGGATGCATCCTGGGGTTTGTAACCTAAAGCAATCAAGGCACTGGTCGCCTCTTGTTTGGGATTAGAAGATGGCTGATGCACATCAGTATCGGATGCTGGCGAGATATTAACACTCCCTATGGCGGACAACCGATCGCGCATTTCTATGATTAATCGTTCTGCTGTTTTCTTACCAATTCCCGGCAAACGAACTAATGAAGGGACATCATTATCCTGTATGCATTGCTGAAATTGCTCAACACTCAACCCAGACAAAATAGTAAGGGCTAACTTTGCACCGACACCATTAACCTTAACTAAGGTACGAAAAAGCAATCGATCACGCTCAGTAGAAAAACCATATAAAATATGCGCATCCTCACGAATAGCCAAATGCGTATAAAGCAAGATCTCATCACCAACTGCGGGCAAGGAATAAAACGTGGTCATGGGCGCTTCAATTTCATAACCCACTCCGTTAACTTCAAGCACTAAAAAGGGCGGCGCTTTTAAAACCAGTTTGCCCTTCAAAAAACCGATCATAATTATAATCCTGCTTGCTTGAGTTTTCGTGCGGTTTGGGAATGATGACTATGACACATCGCAATCGCTAAAGCGTCACTCGCATCCACCTGAATATTGCCTCGTACTTGCAATAAAAACTTGACCATGTGCTGAACCTGACTTTTATCAGCATTCCCTTTTCCAACCAAGGCTTGCTTTACTTCACGTGCAGCATATTCAAAAACCGGTACACCCTGAACTTGAACGGCGCAAATAGCCGCACCTCTGGCTTGGCCTAATTTTAACGCGGAATCGGCATTCTTATGCATGAACACCTGCTCTATAGCCATCTGATCAGGCGCAAATTGTGACACAATCTCAGTCACACCATCAAAAATCTCTTTCAATCTATCCGGAAAATAAGTCGCCTTAATACGAATACCGCCACTGGTAACATAACTTTGTTTACCGGCCTTATCTTCAATAATGCCATACCCGGTAATCCGCGACCCAGGATCAATACCAAGAATAAGCATCAACAATCCCTTTCTTTAATTAAGTTGCGCCATCACTTCTTCGCTGATATCGGCATTAGAAAAAACATTCTGAACATCATCTAAATCTTCGAGTCGATCTATCAATCTTAACATTTGCTCAGCCGTTTTCACGTCAAGAACAGTCGCTGTAGTCGCTTGCCTAGTAACTTCTGAAGCCTCAGGTATTAACTGCGCCTCAGTCATCGCTTCCTTAACAGAAAAATAATCCTCGGGTGTGGTCACAACATCCAGCGTTCCATCTTCATGACTAACCACATCATCAGCGCCCGCATCTAATGCCGCTTCCATAACAGCGTCTTCATCAACAGAATCACTGTAACTCAAAACCCCTACTTTATTAAACAAATAAGCCACCGAACCATCAGTCCCTAAATTACCGCCTGCTTTCGAAAAGGCATGCCGAACTTCAGCAACGGTCCGGTTACGATTGTCGGTCAAACATTCCACCATAACCGCCGTGCCGCCAGGACCATAGCCCTCATAAAGAACCTCATCATAATTAACACCGTCCTGTGAACCCGATGCTTTCTTGATCGTTGTTTCAACAGTATCTCGCTTCATATTAGCGGTAAGCGCTTTATCTATCGCTGACCGAAGCGACGGATTATTGACCGGATCTGCACCTTTTTTAGCGGCAACAAAAATCTCACGAATCAATTTAGTAAACAACTTCCCTCTTTTGGCATCCTGAGCACCTTTTCTGTGCCTAATATTTGCCCATTTACTGTGTCCGGCCATAACTATCTCTACAATTTTTAAAATCAATTAAGTATATCATTTTCTTTTTCTAACTCGAACGCTCGTCCTCAGTGAATCAAATCCATTAAGGGTGTTAACGAGTCCCCTTCAAAAAAATAATCCGCGCCTTGACGTACCGCCAAACGATTAACCACACCGCCAAAACCAATGAAACTAGCGCCTGCTTGCTTACTTTCCAAATCGGTCTGACCGTCACCGACCATCACCATATCAAACCCATTAGGATTTATTGTTCTGCACACATCAGCCTTACCGCCACTACGCGCTAACGGTGAGTCCGCATCGAAACCGCGATAAGAGCCGTCGGGTGCAAAATAAAGCTCAACCGCATGCACATTTTCATCCGGCAAACCCAATTTTCTCGCCATCGGTAAAATAGCTTGTCGAATACCACCGCTAATAATGTGTACCGTTTTATTCTGCGCCAATAACTGTTCAAAAAGCGCTTCAACACCCGGAACGCTTTCAGCGATATAACGCTCAGCCAACCACGCTATTGCTGCTGTATCCGGACGAATTAATGCTAACCGTTGCCCATAAACCGACTCCAATGCCACCTGGCCATTCATCGCCGAATGGGTTAACTCAGCCATTTGCTGACCCATTCCACTGCGAACACCTAATTCATCGATACCTTCAAGCCGGCTTAAGGTACTGTCAAAATCAAAGCCAACAATGGCGTAAGCCAGTTTTAGACTCATAGCTGAATCTGTGAAACTTTATGGACACTGGGAACATTATTCAACGCCGTCAACAAGCCATCGTCCAGCGTTTCAGAAATACCAATGACCGCCATCGCTGTTCGACCTTCTTCTTGTGAACCCACTTGCATTCTTGAAATATTAATGCGCGCTTCACTTAAAACCCCGGCAATAGCCGCAATAACCCCCGGTTGGTCATCATGCGGGGTAATCAGCAGCGTGCCTTCCGGAACAACTTCCACTTCAAAATCATCAATACGGACCAACCGTGGGTGACATCCCCCCAATAAAGTACCTGACAACTGGATCGACTCGCCGCCGAACCAACCGGTTAAGCGAATTAATGACAAATAATCATGCGTCTCATCAGAGCGGGTTTCTGCCAATGAAATACCTTGGCGCTTGGCTAGATCAGTCACATTAACCCGGTTCACCGGAATTGAAAGTTGCTGATCTAAAACACCCACTAAGGCTTCCACTGAAATAGGGTGATTAGGAACTTCCCCCGCCTTACCAAAACAAGCAATTTCGATTCGTTCAATCGGCTTAGTCGCCATATTAGCCAACATTTTTCCTAAAATATTAGATAACTTCATGAACGGCTGGCATTTACTCAACTCTTCTGCGGAAACGCGCGGCAAATTCAAGGCATTAACCGCCTCGCCGGTGCTAAAAAATATGGCAGCCTGACGGGCAATTTCAATACTAACCGCATCTTGAGCCTCAAATGTTGAGGCCCCTAAATGCGGTGTAAAAACGATATTATCCAAAGTCAATAACGGTGAATCTTCAGGCGGCTCATTTTCATAAACGTCCAGTGCTGCGCCCGCGGCTTGACCGTCCTTCAGAGCGGCATAAAGTGCAGCTTCATCAATTAAACCACCGCGCGCACAGTTCACAATACGCACATCATTTTTCATCTTAGCAAATTGCGCAGCACCAATAATGCCACGTGTTTTATCGTTCATCGGGCAATGCAGCGTCAAATAATCAGCTTCAGCAATCAAGGTATCAAAATCAACCGGCTCAACACCGAGTTCTTTAAAGCGTTCAGGCGTGACAAAAGGGTCATATGCAATCACACGCATTCTCAAACCTAAACCGCGCTGAGAAACAATACGTCCAATCGTACCAAAACCAAAAACAGCCAAGGTCTTATGCGCCAATTCTGTGCCCATTAACTGAGAGCGTTCCCATTTCCCCGCTCGGATTGACCGGTCTGCCTCCGGTAAATGTCGGCTCAACGACATCATATGCGCTACCGCCAATTCTGCCGTTGTGGTCGCATTCGCATCCGGGGTATTCATCACAATAACCCCCCGCTCAGTGGCTGCCTTAACATCAATATTATCCACACCAATACCGGCCCGGCCGATCAGTTTAAGTTTTTTAGCTGCATCCAAGACCTTTTCTGTCACCTTCGTTGCGCTACGAATCAGTAACGCATCATAGTCACCAATGATCTGGCAGAGTTGCACTTCATTAAGACCGGTTTCAATATGGATCTGGATGTCAGGATTTTTATTGAGCAGGTTAATCCCTGCTTCTGATAATTTATCGGAGATAAGAATTTTGTTCATGCGTGATTACAATTTAGGTAAAAAATAATGAGTAAAGCTACATATTCTAACAGTTTTGCTATAATTGCTGCATAGATTTTGAAAAGTAAACACGCAAAAAAGCTATTCTCTGCTGGAAACTAAAGACAATACAATTGAAAAAAAAAGAATTAATTATTGGCCTATTCCTTTTCGCTCTGATTTCGACCTCAATCTGGGCTTGGCTGCAAGCAGGTAAGCCCAAAGCACCGGACACCACCTTTGCAACCATTACCGGAGAAATACTGCCACTCAACACCTTATCCGGTAAGTCCGTCATTGTTACTTTCTGGGCAACCACCTGCCCGGGTTGCATGAAAGAAATACCTCACCTTATTGAACTTTATCAGCAATACCACAACCAAGGTCTTGAAATCATTGCTGTCGCCATGTCCTATGACCGACCTGACCAAGTGATTGCGATGGCAAAAAACAAAAAAATGCCTTATAAGATAGCGCTAGATACGAAAGGCTTAAATGCCAAAGCCTTTGGCGATATCCGATTAACCCCGACCACCTTTCTAATTTCACCGACTCAAACCATCGAACTGCATAAACTCGGTAATTTTGACACAAACGCTCTCAAAGAACGCATTAACAAATTACTTTAAGGAATCACTATGCTCTGGCTTAAGGCACTTCATCTTATTTTTATGGTCACTTGGTTTGCGGGTTTATTTTATTTACCCCGATTATACGTTTACCATGCGATGGCAGAAGACCAAACCAGCATTGACCGATTTAAAATCATGGAACGAAAGCTACTATTTGGCATCATGACACCCGGCATGCTCTTAACCCTCGGCTTTGGCCTTTGGATGCTCAAAGACTACGCTTGGGCAATCTATGCCGCCAGTGGTTGGTTACATCTAAAACTAACCTTAATTGCTGGACTGGTCATTTTTCACGGCTGTTGTATTAAATGGTGGCTTGATTTCAGAAATGACCAAAACCATCGCAGCCACCAATTCTTTCGTTGGATGAATGAAATACCTGTATTCTTTCTTTTCACCATTATTATCCTCGCGGTTGTAAAACCTTTTTAATAACACCTTCCCCGTGACCTGTTCTTTTCCGCGTAGACCACCCATAACGAACCGTAACGCTTTTAAATTAAGCCCCCTTTCCTTAAATTAACAACGCCATGCCTCCGGTTACCCCGTTGTCTCTGCTCTACCTTGCCGTTCCTGCTGCATTATCGGGGATGTTAAATAACGCCTTCAAGGTGATCGACCAGTATGCGGTACAAGGCTTAGGCACTGAGCCTCAGGCGGCGATCGCTTCCACGACCTTTGTATTAATTATTTTTTTCGCCGGCTATGCCATTATTTCATCGGGCGCAATCACCTTAATTTCTCGGGCCGTTGGTGCCTCTGATACCCCATTACAACAACAGTTTATCGGCAATGCGCTGATCGGTTCATTGCTGGTCGGGGTACTCATTTTGTCGTTAAGCTATCACCTGGCCCCCTGGACCACCGCAACATTAGGACTCACCGGGGATGCTGCGGTCATGGCCGAAACCTATTTGCGCTGGCACGCGCTGTTTTGTTTACCACAAGCAATCGCACCCACGCTGGATGCTATTTTTATCGCCTATGGACGTACAAAAACCATTCTCTTGCTGCAAATAACCGCCTCATCACTCAACTTCCTACTCAATCCTTTCTTTATTTATTCGTGCGATTTAGGCATTGGCGGCGCCGCACTGGCCACAGGACTCAGCCAAGCGGTTTCGGTTTTTATCGGTTTTGGGCTACTGTTTCGAATGATAAAACCGACATTCACCCATTACCGCCCAACAACTGCACTCATCCGTATCGTCAAAATAGGCCTACCCTTGAGTTGGAGCACACTCCTTTTTGCCGGTGTCTATACCGCCATCATCAAATGGGTTATCGCCCCCTTAGGAACACCGCTCAATGCGGCCCTCGGCATCGGCTTCTCTGTTCTGGAAGGGTTTACCTGGCCTGTTTTCTGGGGCTTTTCAGTGGCTATCGCCAGCATCGTCGGCCGCGCCTTGGCCGCAGGGCAACTTCCCTTTGCACAATCTGCCATTCGTTACGCTTTTTTTATGTTAACGGCCGCCGGCTTGATCGCCTCGGCGATCTTTTGGTTTGGCGCCGAACCGCTCGCCCAGATTTTCACCCAAGACCCCGCCGTGCTACAACACACTCTTCTCTATGCTCATATTCTTGCCTTTTCACAATTATTTGTTGCCTATGAAGCCTTATCTGAAGGGGTGCTTAGTGGTACCGGCGCCACCTTAACGATCTTTTTATGGTCCGCGCCCTTTAATTTACTACGAATCCCTTTATGCTGGTTATTTGCGATTCACTATGGCTATGGCGCTGCTGCTATTTGGTGGATCATTAATGCCACGACCGTCGTTAAAGCCGGCGGCAAGGCTTGCGCCGTCTGGCGTGGAAAATGGAAGACACTGACGGTTTAACAACAGGTCATAGTTTTGCGCTGAGAGACACGCCCGACCCTATGTAGTTGATAATCATTCTCATTTAGATTACTATACAGACCTTATTAACTTTATTGCTTAGCCCATGTTCTCAAAATATCGCTCCCTTTCCGGCTTGTGCTTGCTGGCACTGTCTGTTTTCTCAACCCACGCGCAGGCCCTGACTGTTGATGAATTAGCGGCACAATTTGAAAGCTATAAAAAACAACAAGCCCTTGAATTTGAAAAAATTCGCTCCGAAAACCAAGCGTTAGTCGCGCAAAATAAAACCTTAAAAAAAGCACTCAAAAACACCCAGGCACAGGTTGAAAACAATGCGGTTGCTTTTGAAACGGTTGCGGATGCCTTTGCCGAGAGTGGCGGCGGCTCGAGTTGGACTAATGACACCAGTATCGGGGGCTATGGTGAACTGCACTACACCAACTTAAGTACCGAAGATGACACACATAAAGAAGAAGTTGATTTTCATCGCTATGTGCTTTTCTTTAACCATGAGTTTAATGATAAATTACGTTTGTTCACTGAACTTGAACTCGAGCACTCACTTGCCGGAGAGGGTAAAAATGGCGAGATTGAACTTGAGCAAGCCTGGATGCAATACGATTTAACCCATAATGCGGCGGTCCGCACAGGGATCTTATTGATGCCCGTGGGTATTTTGAATGAAATCCACGAGCCGGATACTTTTTATGGGGTCGACCGCAACTTAGTGGAAACAAA
>MPSY01000208.1 GCA_001901525.1 Methylococcales bacterium OPU3_GD_OMZ
CGGGGGTTACGGAGACCGGTCTAGCAAAATCTATAATGGAGACAGAGGGTTTCAGGCAATCAAAAAAAGAGATTGAGCGGCAATTAAAAGAGGAGAGTAACGATTAGTTATTTTTTAAATATTGACTGTTGTTAAGTGAAATGTATCGAAATGGAGTAGAATAGCTAAGACTGACTTTTGGAGAGTAGATTGGAGAAATTTAATAAATACCGTTGTATGGAGTGTGAAGACTTATACGATGAAGAAAAAGGGGATCCAGCCAGTGGCTTTGCGCCAGGAACACGTTGGGATGATATTCCCGATGATTGGGCTTGTCCTATTTGTGGGGCGCCGAAAAGTTTTTTTAAATTAGTGTCGGAATAAGGTTAAAATATGATTTTGATTTTTTATGATAGTACGGTACTTTCTGTAGTTAAAATTAAGGTGTCCGTTTACTTTTTTCTAACGTGATGAGTTTTGGGTGAATAATTGATTGCAGATTTGCAGTGCTATTAAATCAAGGCACACAAAAAGTAATCGTCGTTCGGTTTGTATATTTTTTATATTGGGTGAAATAATGACTAAAAAGATCAGTTATGTTGTTTTTGTTACAACTTTTTTATTAATGTTAAGTTCGTCTTTTCAGGTTGCTTACGGGGCTACTCCGTATGGGCGTGACCAAATACGGGTGCATACGGGAGAATCTGGTAAACCGGGTGATTCTCTTTTTGCATTGACGTCACGGTGGCGAATTGATGGTGATGTGACTTATGAATCAACCGGCATTACTTTTGTGAGTGGTATTGACCGACCCAAACCTACAACGGGTCCTGGGGTTGCTAAAAAATTAGCGATTGCCATGTCAGACGGAATGATCAAGCAATACCCAAGCTGGCGCGGGGTTGAAGCAGCCAATGTGCCTGGACAAGCGGAAATGACGGTTAGTAATAAAGAAGGTTTTAGCTTGTTTAAAGTGACTTTCCGAGATTATACCAACGGAAAAATGACTTATGACTTACATGGTAATAGTTTTAGTGCTGCAAAAGTGGGCGTTTCTGTAGATATGGTTTACTCTGCAGCAGTAGAGTATCTTGCCTCTTTCACTGATATTAGCAAAAAAACGTCAGTAGCGACAGGGGGTGGTGTTGATATTTCAATTGATGGTGGCCAGACAATTTCTGTTGCAACACAAGGTAAGACGACAGAACAAATAGAACAAGCGATCGCCAGTAAATTATTATCAGGGCAGATCAGTTCATCAGCGCTTTATGATCATACGACCGATGGTGATGCGAGAAACAGTAAACCTTATGATGGTAGTTCAGTGCATTTTTTAAATTTACCGGCAAAGTCGATAACGATTCAGGTTAATGATCCAAGTTTAGGTGTATTAATGAAGTTCAAATTTCCAGATGAAGATGC
>MPSY01000004.1:67-39687 GCA_001901525.1 Methylococcales bacterium OPU3_GD_OMZ
ATGTTGGGCTTGCTCTGACAAAACGGCCATAATTAAATCTTGTTGGGGCAACTCATGGTTTAAAAATATTTCATACGGAATTTTTTTTTCTAAATAAAATTGCGTAAGAAAGGCCTCCAGCACTTCACTTTCAGTATTTTCGACATTCATTTTAGGAAAGAAAATCTTATGACCTAAATGTTGTCCACCGCGAATAAAAAGCACTTGCACACAGGCTAAGGTTGATTCGGTCGCACAAACTACAATATCCACATCGCCTTTCTCACCATGAACAAAATGCTTTTCAAGGACCGTACGCAACAAGGCAATTTGATCTCTGATACGTGCGGCATTTTCAAAATTTAACTGCGCTGATGCTTGCTCCATCTGCACAATCAATTGATCAATCAACAAATGTCCTTTTCCTTCCAAGAAAAGTAGCGTCTTAGCCAATTCTTCGTGATAATCGGCTTGACTTACCAATCCGACACAAGGCGCACTGCAGCGCTCAATCTGGTATTGCAAACAGGGTCTTGACCTATTTTTATAATAAGAGTCTTCACACTGCCTAATCGGAAAGATCTTCTGTAATATTTTTAATGTTTCCCGAACGGCACCGGCACTCGGGTAGGGGCCAAAATATTGACCGGGTTTATTTTTAGCGCCTCGGTGAAAGGTAATTTGAGGAAAATCCTGATGAGTAGAAATGTAAATATAAGGGTATGACTTATCATCCCGTAAACAAATATTGTAGCGCGGTTTGTAGCGCTTAATTAACTGGCTTTCGAGTAACAGTGCCTCCCCTTCCGTATGGGTAATGACAACCTCAATTGATAAAACCTTACTGACCATCGCCAATTGTTTTGCTGAGGTCGACTTGACGCGAAAATAACTCGACACCCTATTTTTAAGATTTTTAGCCTTACCGATATAAATAATATCACCGTGGCTATTGAACATTTTATAAATGCCCGGTCGACGGGTTAAGCCTTTTAAAAAGAACTTAATATCAAAATTTTGACCGGACTCAACATCCTTACTATCAGTCATTTTGTAATTTTTCTATACTCGTAAAGACTTGATGAAACATCTCGACAGTTAATCGCCGAGTATTAACGTTATACCGACTGCAATGATACGAATCGACTAAATACCGGTCTGGTTCAATCATATGAACCACATTATGAGCAAATTTAAAAGCCGACAATTTAAGCCCCAGTGCTCGTAATACCGCTTGATGCGCAATACTTCCCAAAGCCAGAATAACAACCTGCTTTGAAAGCCCATTAATTTCAGCGGCCAAGTAGTGATTACATTGGCGCACCTCAACGCCCGTCGGTTTATTGTCTGGCGGCAAACACTTTACTGCATTGGTAATTCTACATCGAGACAAAACTAGCCCATCGTGGGCATTTTTACTTTCTGGGTAGTTACTGTACCCAAACTTAAACAGCGTGTCATACAGTAAAATACCGGCATAATCACCCGTAAATGGCCGGCCGGATGCATTAGCACCATGCATTCCGGGGGCTAACCCCACAATTAATAACTCAGGGTCTGAAGCACCAAAAGAGGGAACAGGACGGGCATAATAATCAGGGTGTTTCTGTTTAACTGAATCCAAAAACGCCCCTAACCGAGGACATTGACGACACTCAATATCAAAACATTCAGTTGTCTTCATCGGCCTTTGTAACTCACTACTGTTGAGCCCCTAAGGAGAGGCTTTCGAGGTTAAAGCCTCATTAAATAATACTTTAGTTGCTTTAAATTCTTCAATTTGAGATTCGCTCATCCAACAGGATAAGTTAACCGTAGATCCTAAAACTAAGACTTTCAAATCTAAATCTGACTTAATACTATCATTTCCTAACGGTAACGATACGGTCTCATTCTTCAAAAACTGTTCAATAGCCTGAACCTTAATCGCAAAATGAGTGTTAGCAGGGACGGGACGCCAAAATTCACTCCCTTTCTCAAGCGCACGTTTGTCCTCTAGTAATGCCGTTAATCTGCCGTTATTATCAACCACTGGACTGCCACCCTGAATCTTTTCAAAGTCACCTTCTATTTGCACTTCTGTAACTTTATTTTTAACGCCATTAACCGCTGTCACAATCACCGGTTCAAGACTTATTTTTGACTCTCCTTGCGTCCTAGCTGAGACTTTTCCAGCCCATAACTCTTTCATGATAAAAATATCCTTATGATTTAAGGCTAACGAAACCTCTGGGCTAATCATTGCAGTTAATAATGCTACATTCGTGCTTAAATCCTCTGCCTGAATGCGGGCAACAAAATCCGCACCTTGCTTACTAAAGGTTATTTGCTCACACCCTTTCGCTACATTCTGGGTGGTTAATAAATGCCCTACTGGTGAAATAAACACACCCACACCCGTTGCTGCTAACACCCACGCATCTAAATTAGTCGACGCTAAATTGGTAATACCTTGAATTTTTCCAGGCACCTTTAAAACAATTTTATCCGATTTATTTACCAGAGTACCTTTTTGCCAGCGACCGGAAAAACTGACTTGATTCGATTGCTGATAGCGCCCATACCCTTCGGGTACTCCATTTTTCCACTCGCCACGGTACTGGCCCCCATCTTTAAAATAAAAAACGCCGTGCCCATTAAAAACACCGCCATTGAAAGCACCCAAATACATTGCTCCATCGGTAAAAAGCAACTGCCCATAACCATGAAATTGATTGTTATGAAACTCACCCACATATTCAAACCGATTTGGATCAACTAATTTTCCTGCCCCTTCAACCTGGCCTTGATGAAATTTTCCCTCATAATATTGATTACTTACAAATTCATAACGCCCCAAACCATTTAATTTATTATCTTGCCAGCGACCCTGATAACGATCACCGTTAGAATATATAAACTCACCCTCTCCAGAGCGCTTTCCATTCACCCATTGCCCGGTATAACGCCTACCGTCAGGTGTTGTAAGAAAACCTTGCCCTGAGTAAGCACCCTGTTGAAAAGCACCTTGATAACGCCGGCCATCCGCATAGTGCTTAACCCCAACACCCTCTTGCCGACCGTTTACCCACTCTCCCTGATAATAATTACCATTTTTCTCACTTAACGTTCCTTGCCCTTCTTGCTTATCCTTGCGCCATGAACCACTGTATTGACTTCCTGAACCAAAGCGATAAATCCCTTTTCCTTCACGCTGATTATTGACCCACTCACCGTCATAATGATCACCATTGACATATTGAAAACGGCCGTGCCCATGAAAATTACCTTGGTCAAATTCACCCTGATAAAACTGCTCATCTTGAAAAGTATAACGCCCCTGACCTTGTCGGACACCGTCGACCATTACTCCCACATAACGCCCTTCAGGTTCTGAAAGAATCGATCCCTCTTCAATAAAGCTGCACCCCGGGATTAAAAAAGAAAGAAAAATGATGTTAGCAAAAAATCGCAGCATAACTCTGGAATGTAAAAGTTGAATAATAGTTTAAAATCAAATAACAACTTTCAGTTTACTTGAATTAACTCGAGAAACAAACGCTATCCGCATTCAAGATGTGACACGCTTTACAAATGTGGTACCGCTTAAGAAATAAAATCTTTCCGGGGCCTTTCACCCGTCATATCTATAGCCCATTCATCATCGACCAAAGACCTAATAGTCTGCAGCAATAACGCAGAATCAATCGGCTTTAACACCCGCGCATTCATTCCAGATGACCTAATTTCCTTTAACTCTTCAGGCATCGCATCAGCCGTTAAGGCTATAATCGGAATTTTATGATATTGGGGGTCTTTTCGAATAACCTGTGTTGCCGCAATACCACCCATAACCGGCATCTGTAAGTCCATCAGAACACAATCAAATTGCTGCTGCTGGGTTTCCTCAATTGCCTCTAAGCCATTTTCTGCGAGCGTTACTTTAGCCCCATATTCTTCTAATAAATAAATAGCTATTTCTTGGTTGATATCATTATCTTCAACTAACAAAATATTCAATCCTGATAAATCTTCAGTCACTTTTGTATTACTATCATCATCCAGTAACACCGCTTCTGACAAACTTTGTTCTTTAAAGAAATCATTAATACCTTGAGCAAGACTAAATGTACTCAAGGGTTTTTCTATAACACAATATAAATCACCCTCTTTGCCTGCTGTGATCTTTTCTTTATCTAGGCTAGCAATAACAACGAGCATGGGTTTGGTATTGTTCACGATAATCTTAGAACAACAATCTACGCAATTACAATGGCCCTCAGCTCGATGTTCTTGCGGATTACAATCATACACAATGAGGTTAAAATCATGCGCCTGCTGAACGTCCTCCAAAGCGTTGTCGCCTCCGCCCATTTTCTGAACCGGCATTGACAATGCTGTGAAGGTCGACATAATAGCTTGCTGACAGAAACTTTCCTGATTCGTTATGAACAAAACCTTCTGCCCTTCACAGGCATCGAAATGAGCATAGGCTCCACAAGTATCTACCGTCTTCAGAGCCACCTTGAAATCAAATCGACTCCCTTGATTTATTTTACTGTGACAAGTTAGGTTACCGCCCATTAACTCAACCAACTGTTTACTGATAGACAAGCCTAACCCAGTTCCCCCATATTTTCGGGTCGTATTCGTTTCTGCCTGAATGAATGGTTTAAAAATTTCTTGGGTCTTTTCAAGACTCATACCCAAACCCGTATCTGTTACAGAACATTGATAAACAATCTCCTGATCCAGAGTTCTTTTGGTTTCTAACTTGAATTCAACAACGCCTTTATCTGTAAATTTAATGGCATTACTGAGTAAATTAATACAGACCTGACTCAAGCGTAACGAATCCCCAATAACATACTCAGGAATCTTGGGCTCAAAGACAAAAACCAATTCAACATCCTTCTTACCGTGATTTGAGAAAATGATTCTCAAGTCTTCAACCCAATCATGAAAATTAAACCGAGTCGTTTCAAGCGTTAGTTTTCCTGATTCAATTTTAGATAAATCTAAAACATCATTGATTAACATTAATAACCGCTTTGCAGCTGAGCGGATATTTTTTGTATAGTGTGCTTGCTTATCATCTAACGATGATTTCTGTAATATTTCAGACAAGCCAACAATAGCATTCATGGGCGTTCTAATTTCATGACTCATATTGGCTAAAAAAACTGATTTAGCGCGGTCTGATTCTTGAGCCCTCAATTTTGCCTCAGTCAGCTCCAGAGTCTTTCTATCAAAAACGGTAGCTAACGTTTCTAATTCATCATGAGTTCCAGTCGGACTACACAATACTGATTCATCAGAAGAGGATACTTTTTCGCACAGCTGTAATATTGGCGTGACCACCCTCTTAACCGCATGCCGTGTAAATAAAAAAGTAACCACCATAATCACAATGGTTAAAAGCAATAAATCCACTAACCCATTAATAATAGGGAGATATAACACGTTATGATTAATCCCTTTAATTAACGTAATATCCAAAGAACTTACATGGCGCAAATGCTCTGGCCCTTTACGCTCAAAAACCTCATATTGATTAGTAATTTTTTTCTTACCTCTGAAATCAGAATTCCTTTTTCCTGATTTTACTCTACCTTTCTGAGTTATCCTCTGAACGGCTAAGCGATCGCCGATAAATAACTGAGTCAATCCTATATTCCGCTTATTTACAAACTGCATTAAACTAGAAACCTTAAACGTGCCTAAAATCCACCCTTGTACAGACCCATACAGAACAATAGGCACAGACAAGCAAACCATCTTTTCCTCAGGTCGATAATAAAACCGAGGGGTTTCAATCTTATTTACATTCAAGCAAGCTACTATATTATTATCTTTTACAGGGTCAACAAGAGGTTGCCCACTTTTATTTACCAGCGTTAATCCATCAAAACCAAATAACATTTGCTGATCTTTAAGAAACAAAGGTAAATAATCGCTTCGCCCTATTGGATCAATGAGCGCCTTAATCACTGTATCTCGTTGACTTAACTTACCATTGCGAAGCATCATGTCATCCAACATAAACTCCATACTTTCTAAATCATTCAACAGATCCATGTTGGTTTTCTGTTTTAATTGAGCGTAACTATGAGTGAAAAAAGATAAGCTAAAAACAATATAAACAAGAAACATCATGACCCCAACAATTTGTAACATTTGAAAACTCAAACGTTTTGTTATCGAGGTATATTTTGATCCCTTCAGAGGATGATTTAGAACTATGCCTGTCACTGCTATTCATTCCTAAAAATACGTAGACTAAAATCATCAAGACCTAAAGCGTCATGGTTCAAAGCAGTAAAAGGCCGGTGATAGTTTTTAATCAAGCCTGAATAATTTTCAATATGCTCTAAACTATCCCTAACTTTTACTCGGTCAAACGATTGCGCCTGTTCAATAGCCTTAACCAAAAGATAAATCAGCTCATAAGCATGCACCGTCCCAGACTCGGATAGTATTTTCTGTTCCCCTGCTGTCGGATAACGTTCAAAATAACGTTTTTTAAATGCCGTTACTTTTTCCGTATTCAAGTCCATCAGACTGAATGTCTGCAAGACCTTTATATCGAGTTTTTTTAATGCTTCCCGAGTTGGAACATCCAACTCTCCTCCGGTAATTCCCCAATGGGAAATCACCGGGATTGTGCTCTTTCTTAAAGCCATATTTTTAAAAATATTAGCCCCTTCCGGCGCATTAGCAACCAAAATAATAACCTCAGCGCCTTTCGCTTCAATGATGGCTAAGCTACGATTAAAATCATCTTCTCCCCACAAAAAGGAATGCGTTGCTACTAATGTAATATCATCATTGGTTTGTTGCTTTAATGCCGTTGTAATACCCTTCAAATTACCCCTGCCCCAACCAGTATCTTCGTAAAGATAAGCCATTTTTTTATAGCCACGTTCAAGTGCCTTTGCAACTAAAAAAGGAGCTGCATATTCATCTCTTACTGAGAGCCTAAAGATATAATTCGGGCTATAACCATTTTCAACAATTGCTGTTGCAGCAGCCCAAGGGTCAAGATAAATTATTTTCTCTTGATGAATAATTTCTTGCTCAGCTAATGCCACAGGACTGTGCAACCCCCCCACAACTGCCAACAAATTTCTTTCTTTAGAAAACGCTTTCATATTTCTAATACCTTGGTCACTAAAACCGGTATGACTCAAACTCTTTAAAACCAATTCTTTTCCTAATACCCCGCCCGCTTGATTAATTTCATCAAGCGCCAACTCAATACCCCGTTTAATAGCAACACCTGATTGCGAGGAACTGGAAGTCAAATCAGCATCTAAACCAATCAAAAGTTGATTATCACCGATAGGTTGATCTTTATGTAACAGCTCACGAGTCATTTCTATCAAATAATTACCCCATAACTCTCGATTGAATTCTATCTGTCTCTGTGCCCATTGCTTCAATTCACTTTGAGCCTTATCTGGAAGATCGTACCGTTTAATACCTCTCTTTTCTAACGCTACAATTACCTCCTGTTTCGATACAGCTGAGTTATTTTTGGTAACAATATTTCCTGCTGATTTGATTAAAACCGTCTGCAATGATTTAGGTAAGGTACTTAACATTTGCTGGTTCATCACAATAAACCGGCCAGACAACATTAAATTAGTACCCGCTAAGAATTTTAGTGGTGAATTGACATGACTTGAAACCATCTGCTCCATGGTTGTGCTATAAGCCTGTATAGCACCATCTTCTAGCGCCGATAACATTTGTTCAGGCTCTAGTATTAACGTATTAATATTCAAATTTTGCCAGATAGATTGGCGGAAATCTCTTGATGAAATTCCTACTGTGCTATTTTGGATCTGTTGAAAATCCACAATCGGTTGAGATGTAAAAAAATGGCTAAAACCCGAAGGTTCAAAAGCGAGGATGGTTAATCCTTTTTCAAAGGCTTTAGACCTTAAATAGTCACCCACTTCAGAAGTCCAGATTTTGTTCACCTCGACCACGTTATTAAACAACCCAGGACTTTGTAAAAAAGAAAATTCAGGAATTATTGTTCCTATTTCTGACAATTCCATTAAGGCAATATCAATATCACCATTGATCACGCCTGTTAATAGTTGCTCGCTAATGTCTTGAGAAACAAGGCGTGGCTCCATCTCAACCTTCCCGTTACTTTGTGCTTTAACCCAGCGTACAAACTGTTCGAAGAAGGGTGACTGCTTAGGTGATTCCGGTAGCCCTAGTGTCAAGGTAACCGCCTCTTCTACTAAGTTACGCTTAAGTTTTACCTCTGAATCACTTTTGATTAGCGAATCTAACAGTAATTCGTTATTAATTGATTCTTGTAGTACCTCACTATTTTTACTCCCATAAATCATAATAACAATCAGGCTGAAAGCCATACCCAAGACCCATATTGTCCTTTTTTTCAAAGAGACCATTAAACCGTCCTATTAAAAAAGCACTTTCAGACCGAGCGCCACCCCTGTGGCCGTTAATTTTGCATTAGCCCCTTCGTACTCATTAATTCGTCCTTCTAATACAAAATTAACATTATCAATAATCTCATAATTCAACTGCGGTTCTGCTACCCACCGATTCTTACCATTTTCATCAATATTAAAATCTGCAAAACCACTGATATACAGTCGCTCCGTTAAGCCAAATCGATAGGCAACACTGGCTTGAGATCTTGCATATTGATTCGTTTGTATTGGAAAATAGCGCCATTGCAGCCAACTTTTCTGACCCGCGATCAAAGTAATATCATGCTTGTAATTTACACCAAATCTTAATAGGTTATTATTAGCGCCATTCGAATCGTTATATTCCACCTCCAAACCCAAACCTTTAACCCCGAATACCCATTCAGGATCCAAAGTACGGCGCAAACGATATTCCAAAAAATAACGCGTAAAATCAAAACGATTACTTTCATTATTTTGATCACTGTGAATATCGATAAATCCCCAGGCATTAAATCCCAACGGTAAGTTTTTAAAACCGCCTGAAATGGTTAAGGTGTTATATTCCCGATGATCAAATAAATAAGTGGCATCTCCAAAAGCAACTATTTCTTCCTGAGAGACTATTGGAATCCTCTGTGCCTGTTTGACTAATGGTTCAGCATAAATACCATTTGACTCAAACCCCAAAACAACTGCAATAGCTACCAAAACCAGTTTCTTAATCACGTTAATATTCCCCAGATTATCACCCCAACTGGATGATATTACCTAGGGAGCAAACGTTATGCCAAAAAGGATATTTAAAAGACTATAAGGACTTATCTATATGAAATAGAAGAATAATTCGACACTGGACTAGCTAGCCACTAATGAGAAAGTGCTCACGGCTCGGTCCAAAGGTAGATTTATTTGCATTGCAAAATGCAAAGTGACTCACACAGGATTAATACGAGGTGCTAAAAAAATATTTGAACTAAAAAAAGCGCATTACTGCGCTTTTTTGCTCTCTGACTCATGCTCAAGACACTAAAAGCATCGCTGCTTTAATCTTCTTCATCGCAACCTTTTCTAATTGCCGAATACGCTCAGCGGATACGTCATAGCGGTTTGCTAATTCCTGCAAGGTCATTTTTTGCTCATTTAACCAACGATTTTTCAAAATATCCTGACTACGTTCATCCAAATCAGCCATTGCTTGGAGTAATAATTGGCTATTGTGACTGCCCCAATCTGCTTTTTCTAAAATCTGCGCAGGATCCGTACCTTGTTGAACCAAAAATTGCGCCGGGGTTGCTGTAGGCTTATCCTCAAGGTTTGGATTGTCTTCTGATTTTAAATCAAAAGCCATATCACTCGCATTAAGCCGTTTTTCCATTTCATAAACGCTTTCAAGCTTCACGCCTAAATCACCGGCAATCGCTTTGGCTTCATCATGACTGAGCCATCCCAGATTTTTTTTCGATTTTCTTAAATTAAAGAATAACTTCCGCTGTGCTTTAGTCGTCGCAATTTTTACTACACGCCAATTTTTAATCACGTATTCATGAATTTCAGCGCGAATCCAATGAACCGCAAAGGTAATCAACCGAACACCGACATTAGGATCAAAACGTTTCACTGCTTTCATTAAACCAATGTTGCCTTCCTGAACAATATCATTGATCGATAAGCCATAACCCGCATAGCCACGCGCCACATGCACTACAAATCTTAAATTAGACATCACGAGCAACCGTGCGGCCTCTAGATCATTTTCTTCATGAAAACGTCTTGCTAATTCTTGCTCTTGCTCTGAACTTAAAGGTTCCAGTTGATTAACGGCTGTTAAATAGCCATCAAATGAAGTCGCTGACAAATTATAAGGTAATGTCATATTGTGATTCATTTCAAACTCATTTGGTTTAACACAGACTAATATTAGCACTCATGACAAAAGAGTGCTAATATTTTTTACCCTAACCTCTCTCTGCCGATTTTCAGCGGCAAAGCAAGTGCTTATGTACTCTTAAAGACGACTCATCAAGGTAAAACAAAAGAAACTGGTATTTTTAACAATAACCATCTTTTGGCTTTGTTTAACTTTGGCCTTTTCTCCAACGGTTCTTTCTTGCGGACTTTTCAGCTTCTTTTTGTGCCTCTAAAATTGCTAATTCTGCTAATTCATCGGCCACCATTTCAGGTGTTTCCAACGTCAGGCGGCCAAAATCACCCGAACGTAATTCACGAAGAAAAAGTTTACCGACCTTATCATTATCAATACGTCCGCCTCGTTGTAAACAGCCTCGCTGTTTGCCGATTTCATAAAGAATAGCCTCAGCCTTTTCCGGTAATTCAGATAACTGATAACGGTTAACTAAATACTCCGGGTACACCTTTGATAAATAATTGACTGCAAAAAAAGCGACGTCATAATATTCCATCGCGGTATCTTTTATTGCACCGGTCGTTGCTAGCCGATAGCCACTATTTTTATTTTTAACATTGGGCCACAAAACTCCCGGCGTATCTAATAACACCAGATTATTACCCAAACGAACCCGCTGCTGCATTTTTGTTACTGCCGGCTCATTTCCCGTTTTCGCAATTGTTCGCCCTGTGAGGGTATTAATTAACGTTGATTTACCCACATTCGGAATCCCCACGATCATCATATTGACCAACTTTAAATCGTTTTGTTTAAGGCCTAATATTTTCTGGCATAAATCGGGTAACTCGCTAACTTTATTCTGCTCTTGAGCTGTTAATGCTAATGACTTTACCCCTAATTCATAGCTCATATAATCTTGCCATAGCCGTGTCATTTTAGGATCGGCTAAATCACTCTTATTTAAAATAGTAATACAAGGTTTATCACCTCTCAATTCCGAAAGTACGGGATTAGAACTACTAAATGGAATACGGGCATCAACAATTTCAATCACTAAACTAACGCGGCTCAGTGTCTCTTTCATTTCTTTAAAGGCCTTATGCATATGGCCCGGATACCATTGTATTTTCATAAATTATGAACTGTATTCTAAGTTACGTCATTGTCATTTTTTTGTAAAACTACTGCACTTAAAGCAATTTTATTTTCTCTTTACTCAAAGAAATCTTTTTGTCGCGATACAATTGCCCTAAAGCTTTTTTATACCGCGCCTTACTGACTCCAAAGCGAGTATAAATATCATGCGGTGGACTTTTATCTGTCAAGGTGGATTCGCCGCCCTGTGTTTTAAGATAACTCACAATTTTTTCAACTAAGTCATCTCGGTCTTCACTCGCTATTTTGGAAAGCGTTAAATCAATTTTCCCATCGTCACGTATTTGCTTAATGTAACCCGTTAACTGTTGCCCGATTGTTAACGGTTGGAACACCTCATTTCTAAAAACAACCCCTATATACAGTTGATTTATGACCGCTTTAAAGCCCAATTCTGTTTGCCCTGAAATCAATAAATCCACTGCTTGGTTTGCTTGTAATGATTGGCTTTCTTCACGCAAATATTTACCCAGTTTTGTCGTCCCGACTAATCGTTCGGTCCTCTCGTCCTGATAAACATAAACCACATACGATGTGCCTTCTTGCATAGGCGTTTGCTGCTCGCTAAAAGGTACTAACAAATCCTTAGATAACCCCCAATCTAAAAAGGCACCGTAGTGGTTAACATCTTTAACTTTCAAAAGCGCAGATTCATTAAGGGTTACCAATGGTTTTTCAGTCGTCGCTATGGGAATATCATCAGAATCTAAATAAAGAAATACAGTGATTGAGTCACCAACGTCACAACCCTTAGGTACATACCGCTTAGGTAGCAAAATCTCCCCTAAATTATCAGCGTCAAGATAAACACCGAAATCCGTCCGTTTAGAAATCGTTAAGGTATTATATGTTCCTATTCGTAGTGCCATTTTATTTACTCATCTCATTCAAACTGCTGTCATGATACGCATATTAAAACCTAATACATAAAAATACTGAACCTTAATAACGCAATTGATCCCTGATCAACGCCTCAGACCAATATCGTAATGATAACTAATAACCCTATGTCTATACCCAAAAAGATGTTGGCCATTGCTTTTCAACACGCTGGCGATGCTAATACACTCATTACCGATTATTACCCCACCCCATTATTAAAACCCGGCCATGTCCTCATTAAAGTCGTTGCCGCCGGCGTTAATCGCCCTGACATCATGCAACGCCAAGGGCACTACCCTGCACCTGCTGGCATTACTTCTATTTTCGGACTCGAGGTTTCAGGGAACGTCGTCGCCATTGCAGCCGACGTACAAACACTCAACATTGGCGATCCGGTTTGTGCTCTCGTCCAAGGCGGCGGCTATGCCGAATACTGTCTGGCCAATGCACAACTGTGCTTACCTATTCCCGATCATATCCCGCTTATTGACGCCGCCGGCTTACCCGAAACATTTTTTACCGTCTGGAGTAATTTATTTGACCGAGCCCAACTCCAAAAAGGTGAAACCCTACTGGTTCATGGCGGGACCAGTGGCATTGGGACGACGGCCATACAATTGGCCCATGCTTTTAATATCTCGGTTATCACCACCACCTCCTCGGCTGAAAAATGTCATTTCTGTGAGTGTCTCGGCGCTACTACCGCTATTAATTACCAAACACATGACTTTGTGACGGTTATAGAGACATTAACTGAAGGACGAGGTGTTAACGTCATTCTCGATATCATCGGTGGCGACTATTTCCCAAGAAATATCAAATGCATGGCACCGGATGCCCGATTAATCCAAATCGCCGCTCAACAGCACCCCAAGAGTGAAATAAATCTCATCCCTTTTCTGCTTAAACGACTCACCCTGACCGGCTCTACGTTAAGATCACGAGATGACACCTTTAAAGCCGCTATCGCTCATGCGCTGGTCCAAAAGGTCTGGCCATTAATCGCTGCCGGGAAGATTAAGCCGATCATAAGTCATCAGTTTTCACTCAGCAATGCCGCCTCCGCCCACACCTGCATGGAAAAAAATGACCATATCGGAAAAATATTACTCATCCCCTAAAAAACATTAGCAATAGCGGTGGTTAAATTAGTAAAAAGTACCTTTTTTATCTAATCATTTAGCGTAGAATCAAATTAATATCTTTATTCAATATATGTTTTGATGGTCTGTTAACGTCACGACACTAAATACATTACAGGGACTGACTCGGTTATGACAGTTATTATTTATGGAATATTAGGCGTTGTTGTCGTGCTTATTTGTGTCTTTTGGTCATCAGTACGACTCGTAAAACAATACCTGACTCCCCCTGAAGGTTCTTTCCTTGCCACCATTGTTTCCTGGATAGAACTTTTCTTGCAAATGATTTTCCGTGTCTTACGAAAGATCATAGTCGGATGATATTGATCATTCCAATATAAATTCACTTAAACCACTCTGAGGAAATAAAAGCCCTTACAAAACCCTGAAAGACAACCTATGAGTTTACTTGAGATGATTTGGCTTAGTGCTTTAGGCAGTCTTATTATCGTGAATCTTTTAAATATAAAGTGCAACGATCGTATCGAGGCCGCCATGCTCTGGACACTGGGAATCTGTTCTGTCCTATGGCTCTGGATTGCCATGAATCTTCTAAAAGCAGCCCCCTACATCGTTTATTAAAAACATAACTACACAACGATATAATGCAAAACAAGACCGATAAAGACTGCAAGCCCATACCAGTTATTATTTAAAAAAGCCTTAAAACAATTATCCTTATTGCGATAAAAAATAAGCTTCTGTTGATAAACAGACAAACAGAAGGCGACAATCAAGCCGATATAATAAACCCCGGTCAAATCTTCCAAATAACCAACCCAAACTAACAGCCCTAGACTCATAACTTGAATGGCCGCAATAATTTCTCGAAACCGGTCCCCAAAAAGAATAGCTGTAGATTTAACGCCAATTTTTAAATCATCATCATAATCAACCAAAGCGTACATGGTGTCGTAAACCAAGGCCCACAAAGCAACGGCTAAATACATTAACCAAGCAACCAGCGGTATTGTCTCTATTTGCGCAGCAAAAGCCATTGGCACCGCCCAGCCAAAGGCAATCCCTAAATACGCCTGTGGTAAATGGGTATAGCGTTTCATAAAAGGATAACTGGCCGCTAAAAAAACGCCGATAAAAGATAACTTAATCGTCATTGAATTTAAGGTTAACACCAACAAAAAAGCCACTAACGACAACACGCAAAATAAAATCAATGCTTCTTTAGGTTTTACTTTTCCCGATGCTATCGGTCGCTGGCGCGTTCTCTCTACATGTGGATCAAACTCCCTATCAGCATAATCATTGATAATGCAACCCGCTGCACGCATCAAAACAACCCCGAAGATAAAGACTAAAAGCACGTGAAACGATGGCCTCCCCTCAGCTGCAACCCATAAGGCCCAAAGCGTCGGCCATAACAAAATAAAAATACCAATCGGTTTATCAAATCGTCCCAGCAACCAATAGAGGTAAAGGCGATCCCGTATTTGTTCTTTATTCATGGAAATCATTAATCAACTCCGGCAAAAAAAACTCATTTACCAACATTTCACTCTCTTTTATCCTGTAAACCGTTCTGCGCCCCCAGATGGGTTCCGTGATGCCAATACGATCCGCCAAGACATTGCCCCACCCACTAGGCTCTAACTGGCTAAAATCCATTTCCATTCTCAGTAACTTCGGATAAGAAAAAATAACCTCTCCTAGTGGACGATTACCTAAGCGCGACAATATTCTTTGAGCGCCTTTAAGGGTCTTCCTAGGAATCACCGTTCTTGCCAACAGTAATGGCTTATCATTAGCTGACAAAATAACTTCACGAATCAGGGCCTGATGCGAACATCCCAGATGTAATAACTTTTGCTCACAACGAAAAGGTCGGCGCCATTGCTGAAACACTAATTGCACAGTAAAAGCGGTACCGTAACGATCACGTAACCGTTGCGTTAATGACCCCGGTTCATACACCCAAGACTGCACGGGCACCGGCATTTGATGCCTGGAACCCATACGATTCATAGACCATTTAGGTGCCTGCTGTAATAAATAACTCTTTTGTAACAACCCTATACCTCTACATAATGCACTAAGGCGCTAAACCACCGATCGATAATCGGTTGTATCACCTCGGGTGCTTCTTTATTAATCATTTCGGCCATTGCCGGAACTTGGTCAATTAAATCCTGATGCAAACTTAAATCAGCTACTTTGAAAGCCATTTCACCGGTCTGACGCGTACCCAAAACATCGCCAGCTCCTCTGAGTTCAAGGTCTTTTTCAGCGAGCAAAAAGCCATCATTGGTTTCCCTTAAAATGGTTAACCGCTCTCTTGCTACTCTCGATAAAGGCGACTGATACATTAAGAGACAAAAACTTTCATCTTTACCGCGACCCACACGCCCCCTCAGTTGATGTAACTGCGACAAACCTAAACGCTCAGAGTTTTCAATAACCATAAGTCCTGCATTAGGCACATCAACACCCACCTCAATCACTGTTGTCGCCACTAACAAATCAATTTTATGCTGCTTAAAATCAGCCATGATCTGCATTTTATCAGCTGTTTTCAGTCGCCCATGGACTAACCCAATCTTAATGCCTGGCAACAAAGTAATTAAAGTCGCCAAGGTTTTCTCAGCGGCCTCGCATTGTAATATGTCTGACTCCTCAATCAAAGTACAAACCCAATACGCCTGCTTTCGATGACTAACCCAATCCATAATCCGGGCAATAATTTGTGCTCGTTTCTGTGCCGGTAAAGCACGCGTAATCACGGCCTTTCTACCTGGCGGCAATTCATCAATCACGGATATATCTAAATCCGAATAACGTAACATGGCTAATGTTCTCGGAATAGGGGTTGCTGACATCATTAATTGGTGCGGTTTTAAATCACCAACTTGTCCTTTATTTTTTAATACCAAACGTTGATTAACGCCAAACCGATGCTGTTCATCAATAATAACAAGTCCTAAGCGATTAAATTCAACACTGGTTTGAAACAGTGCATGGGTTCCTATTATAATCTGCGAATCCCCTCCCTTAATTGCGGTTAAATTGGCAATGCGGCGTTGGCCTTTAATTTTACCGGATAAAAAATCAACCTGAATATCGTAGGGTTCAAACCATTGTTTAAAATTACTGAAATGTTGCTCCGCTAATAATTCTGTGGGTGCCATGATTCCAACTTGATAGCCAGAAGAAACAGCCCCTAAAGCGGCAAAAGCACTCACAATGGTTTTACCACACCCGACATCGCCCTGAATTAACCGCATCATCGGGCTCTCATTCATACAATCATCGGTGATTTCTTTAATCACCCGTTGTTGTGCAGAGGTTAATGAAAACCCTAACGCCTGTGTAAAAGCCATACTCATTTCAGTGTGATCTGAAAAAACAGGCGCTGTCGCTAAACGCGCCTTATTTCTAGCTTGGATCCGAGCAAAATGATGTGCTAATAATTCTTCTGCCGCTAATCGCCTAAATTCTGGAAGTACTCGCGTCCTCATTGAGACTGATGCGACCGCAGGGTTAGGTGCATGCAATGTTTTTAATGATGCCGCTAAAGTCGGCAACATAAAATTCTTACGAACCACAACCGGCAACCATTCTTGTAACAACAAGTTGCTACCCTCACAAAAAGGCAAAATTTGTTTTAAGGCCTTCCTAAGTAAAGACTGGGATACTCCTTCTGTCAGAGGGTAGATAGGTGTTAAACAAGGCTCTATCAAAATAGTTGGATCACGGGCTACCCGGTATTCGGGGTGCACCATTTCCAAACCATCAAAACCCATGCGGACTTCACCAAAACAACTCAGTTGCTTTCCTATTATTAATTGCTGCTGCTGTTGTGCTGAGAAATGAAAAAAACGTAGTGTTAGAAAACCAGTGCCATCGCTAATCCTACAGACCAACATCGAACGCCTTCTCACAATAATATCAGTTACGATAATTGAGCCGCCCACTAACACAGAGAGGCCCTCTTCTAGAGCGCCTAACGCATGTAATCGGGTTCTATCTTCATAACGGACCGGCAAATGAAACAACAAATCATGACAACTAAAGATGCCAATTTTATTCAGTCGTTTTGCAATCTGAACACCGATTCCAACCAGAGATTCAACCGGTTGTTTAAGGATATCAACCGCATCCATTCACTAAAAACACAAAAAATTAATCATCCGCTAATGCCATAACGGCATCAACTTCAATACTGACACCTTTCGGTAGTGCCGCTACACCCACAACAGCCCTCGCCGGAAAAGGTGTTTCAAAGAAAACGGCCATGACCTTATTAACCGCCTCAAAATCATCTAAATTTGTTAAAAAGACCGTTAACTTAACAATAGCTGACAAATCTCCACCTGCTGCAAAAGCGATGGCTTTTAAATTACTGAAAACCTGAATAATCTGCTCATCAATTTCACCATCAATGAGGGTCATCGTTTGCGGCTCTAATGGAATCTGCCCTGAAATAAAAACCATCCCATTTATTTTAATAGCCTGAGAATACGTTCCTATCGCTAAAGGTGCCTGATTAGTCCTTATTACTTCCCGTTTCATAGCCTTCTTATCTCCTGTTCTTAGAAGCTATTACGCTCAAACTTTAACTCGAATAATCTTCAAGACAATAGACAGTTTCTTTAATTTACGGATAATATTCGCTAGGTGAATTCGGTCTAAGACCGTGACCGTTATTAAATCCACCGAAACGCGTTCATCTTGCTCAACAATTCTAACATTCTCAATATTCGAATCCATTGTCGAAATAGTCGAGGCAACTGTTGCTAATGACCCTCGTTCATTTAATAACTCAATCCGAATATCTGCAGAAAACTCATTCTCCGAAATTTTGTCACTCCACTCGACATTCAACCACTGGTTTTGTTTTTTTCTATCATGACTACTGTTTTTACATTCAAGCCGATGAATGACAATACCTCGCCCTGGGTTAAAATAACCGATAATAAGATCCCCCGGTAGCGGACGACAGCATTTGGGTAATGAAATAACAACCCCTTCCGTCCCTTTAATAATAAGCGGTCTATCTGTTTTTTGTTTTAACGACACTATTGCTTTATCACCCAGTGCCGCTAGATCGACCAAACGCTGAACAACAACAAAAGCCATAAGATCACCCAAACCAATGGCCTCATAAAGCTGGTCAATACTATCCAAAGAAACGGCTCCAACCAGTTCATTTAACTGCTCACTCGATACTGATTTCTTAGTCAACCCTATTGCTTTTAATTCTCGCTTAAACAACCGTTTTCCAAGGTTAATCGCCTCACCTTTTTTAAAATGTTTAAGATGGGTTCGTATTGCTGAACGTGCCTTTGCGGTGACGACATAATTCAACCAGATTGGATTTGGTTTGGCCCAAGAAGATGAAACCACCTCAACCGTCATGCCATTTTCTAATTGGGTTTGTAACGGAACCAAACGTCTATTAATTCGCGCTGAAACACATTTATTACCAATGTCCGTATGAACCGCATAAGCAAAATCGACAATACATGAGCCTCGCGGCATCTTAATAACAGTCCCTTTGGGCGTAAAAACAAAGACTTCTTTCGGGAACAAATCAACTTTCAAATTATCAATAAACTCGAACGAATCCCCCGCTGTTTTTTGTAATTCCAATAAATCACGTAACCACTCATTGGCCAATTCTTTAGATTCTGATGCTTTTTCACCCTCCTTTTTATACAGCCAGTGCGCCGCAATACCCGTTTCGGATAATTGGTGCATTTCAAAAGTACGAATTTGTATCTCGAGCGGAATCCCATAAGGTCCGACCATAATACTATGAAGTGACTGATAGCCATTAGCCTTCGGTAGGGCAATATAATCTTTAAACCGACCCGGGATCGGACGAAACAAACTATGAATTATACCCAGTGTTCGATAACAGGCATCCGCATCATGACAATAAATTCTAAAAGCATAAACGTCAAAAACATCTGAAAAAGAGATCTTCTTTTTCTGCATTTTTTTATAAATGCTGTAGAGATGTTTTTCACGGCCATTAACTTCCGCATCTAAAGAACATTCACTCAACCGATGGCTAATTGACTTCTCAATTGTTTGTAAAATCTGCGTTCTATTACCTCTCGATTTTCTGACTGCTTCAGCAAGAATCCGATTACGCATGGGGTATAATGCGGAGAAGCTCAGCATTTCCAAATGATGCCGAATATCATTCATCCCTAACCGATCCGCAAGCGGGACATAAATATCAAGTGTCTCACGGGCAATAAGACGTTGCTTACGACGCTCCATAGCCCCTAAAGTTTTCATATTATGTAAGCGATCCGCTAATTTAACCATAATTACGCGTAAATCCTTAGCCATAGCAAGGATCATTTTACGTACACTTTCGGCTTTAGACTCCTGCTTACTCTTATTTTCAATCTTCCCTAATTTACTTACGCCGTCGACTAATTCAGCAACTTCTTCATTAAACGCTGCGGCTAAATCTTCCTTTGTCGATGGCGAATCCTCAATGACATCATGCAATATTGCCGCGATAATGCCATTAACATCCATACGCATTTCAGAGAGCGTCAATGCAACTGAAAGCGGGTGACAAATATAAGCCTCGCCACTTTTTCTGAATTGCTCTTGATGTGCCTTACGGCCGTATTCAAAAGCCCTTATAACGTCGTCTATCTGACTTTGTTCTAGATAATGGCGAAGGTTCACGCATAATTCAGCAACCAGTTTATTTTCTGGCAACGCTGTGTCTACTGCCAAATCAGTCGCTAAAATATTCATCGAAACACCTAAAAGCGCCCCTTATACTGTTGTTTCCGTATCACCTTCAGCGATACTATAATCAATATTTTTAGCTTCAAAACTATCAACATTTTCTTCGTTAACCAATCCTTCTGAGATTTCACGAAGAGCGACCACCGTATCTTTATCACGCCCTCTAGAAACTAAAGGATCCGCATTTTCCATAAGTTGACGTGCTCTTTTACTTGAAAGTAACACCAAATCAAATCGGTTACCTACTTTTTCTAAACAATCTTCAACGGTTACTCTAGCCATATTCCCACCTTAAATAATAATTACTCTAAATTCTAAAACGTCTACTTAATACTTAAAACTAACGTTTAACTTCTCTTTTCTAATATCTCAACAGCCGGCAATACCTTCCCTTCCAAAAATTCAAGAAAAGCGCCCCCACCGGTAGAGGTATAGGAAACCTGATCGGCAATACCGTACTTATCAATGGCTGCCAGTGTATCGCCGCCGCCCGCAATTGAAAAGGCATCTCCTGCTGCAATTGCATAGGCCAAAGTTTCAGTGCCTTTACCAAACTGTTCAATTTCAAAAACACCAACCGGGCCATTCCAGACAATTGTCCCTGCTGTCTGTAATAACTCAGCATAGTGCGCTGCCGTTTCAGGACCAATATCTAAAATCAAGTCATCGGCTTCCACATCGGCTACTTTACGAACAAAAGCTTCTGCATCTTCTGAAAATTCCTTGGCACAAACCACATCGACAGGAACCGGTATTTCAATGCCTTTTTCTTTAGCCTGCTCCATCAGTTTCTTTGCTTCTGAAATAAGATCTTCTTCATACAACGATTTTCCAACCGCAAAACCAGCCGCTGCAATAAAAGTATTGGCTATCCCACCCCCTACAATTAATTGATCTACTTTTTGTGATAATGACTCAAGAACCGTTAATTTAGAAGAAACCTTTGACCCTCCCACGATTGCAATTAAGGGCTTTGCGGGGTGTTCTAATGCAGTTCCCAACGCCTCTAATTCATTCGCTAATAAAGGGCCAGAACAAGCAATTGGTGCAAACTCAGCGACGCGATGCGTCGATGCCTGTGCCCGATGAGCCGTTCCAAAGGCATCCATGACAAAAACATCACATAAAGCAGCCATTTTCTGACCTAAGCTAATCGCATTACTTTTCTCACCAACATTAAACCTTACGTTCTCACAAAGAATCACTTCACCTGGCTCCACGTCCACACCGTCTAACCAGTCCTTTCTTAATCGTACCGGTCGACCCAATAACTCCGACATGTGTGTTGCAACAGGTCCTAATGAGAATTGTTCATCATATTCACCTTCTACCGGGCGTCCCAGATGCGATAAAAGAATGACGGCAGCACCCGCTTCCAGTGCAGTTTCAATCGTAGGTAAACTTGCGCGAATACGGATGTCGCTGGTAACCACGCCATCCTTGATAGGTACATTTAAATCTTGTCTTATTAAGACACGTTTACCGGATAAATCTAAATCGATCATTCTTTGAATTGACATTACTTTCCTCAAAATATAATTAAAACTACTTGTTCTCTACTAAAAAACTACTTAACTGTTTTGATGGGCTCTAATAAAAAAGATTCCACCAATCGCGCCAAAAACCCAGGGCCATACTGACGCATCATCACCGCTTACCAATAGAGCATAATCGGTAAGGCCTATCATTGTCGCAACCAAAATAAAGGTTGCCCCCATAACCGAAGAGACAATTCGACGCTGATTATCTATCAAGTGGTTACGAATACTTGCTAAATCTTTTGCTGTCAAATTAACTTGTAATTTTCCTTTTCCTGCATCATCTAAAACCCGAAAAGCCAAAGCAGGCATTTCAGGTAACTGCTCGGCCATTAAGGGTATGTTATCAATCACCTTCTTTAATTTTGCTTTTGGACTTAAGCGCTCCTTAAACCAGTCCTCTAAAAAAGGTTTAGCCGTTTGCCATAAATCCAGTTCTGGGTATAACTCTCGTCCTAAACCCTCAATATTTAACAGTGTCTTTTGCAACAAGACCAATTGCGGCTGAACTTGCATATCAAACCGACGCGCCGTCTCAAATAACCGCAAAAGAAACAATCCAAATGATATTTCTTTAAGCGGTTTCTCAAAAATAGGCTCACAAACCGTTCGAATGGCTGATTCAAATTCCTCTATCCGTGTGGTACTCGGAACCCACCCCGAAGCCACATGCATTTCAGCAACACGGTAATAATCTCGATTAAAAAAAGCTAAAAAGTTTTCAGCCAAATAACGTTGATCAGATATAGTCAAGGTCCCCACAATACCAAAATCTATAGCGGTATATTTAGCCGGTGGCGAGACAAAAATATTTCCCGGGTGCATGTCTGCATGAAAAAAGTTATCTCTGAAAACCTGCGTAAAAAATATCTCAACGCCCCGCTCAGCCAGTACTTTAAAATCAACTCCGGCCTCTTCCATGCTCTCAAGATCACCGATCGGAATTCCATAAACACGCTCCATTACTAATACTTTGGTCCGCGTATAGGGCCAATAAATTTTGGGAATATATAAAATATCTGATTTCTCGAAATTACGACGTAATTTCGCCGCATTCCCTGCTTCTCTGATTAAATCCAACTCATCCAGTATGGTTTTTTCAAACTCAGCAACCACTTCTACCGGTCGCAACCGTTTTGCTTCAGGCCAAAACTTCTCTGCTAATTGAGCAACCTCATAAAGCAAACCAATATCTATACGTATGCGTTGCTCGATATCCGGTCTTAGAACTTTAACAACAACATCTTCACCCGTTTTTAATGTCGCCGCATGTACCTGAGCAACCGATGCTGAAGCCAATACTTCATTATCAAATTCTGAAAAAACATCGTCAATGGCTGAGCCCAATTGAGCTTCAATTAATTGTCGTGCCTCAGTCACTGAAAAAGGCGGAACTTTATCTTGTAATTTAACTAATTCGTTTGCGATATCCTCTGGAAGCAAATCTTTTCGCGTCGACAACGCCTGCCCAAATTTAACAAAAATAGGACCTAAATCTTCTAACGCCAAACGAATCCTGAGTCCCACCGGCTGCTGTCGACGCGCCAACCAAACACCCGAACTAAATTGTACTAAATATCGTACCGGACGAAACAAATGTGTTTTTTGAACCACTTCATCCAATCCATGGGAAACTAAAACCCAATTAATATGTAACAAGCGAGCCAACAGCTTGGGATTTATCACGTAATGTCCTTAACTATTAATCATTACCAATATCAGTTCTTTTGATGACAAAAAACTGATGCCTATTTTTCTTTGAATTTACTTTGCAACCTATTAATGCGTAAAACCATCCGGTCCAAACCAGATCGCAAATCATCGACTTGTTTAAAGAACACATCAACTTCAGGCCCGGAAGGCGTATCCTGAGCCTCATCTTGCAAAAATTCAGTCACATTTAATTGCAATGTTTTCAATGCATCTCGTTTGTAGTGATAACTCCGTCGAACAACGCTCCCTAACTGATGCGCTGCGACATCGCCAGTGTAATATGATAACCGCTCTTCAAAGTCAGGGTCTAATTGTTTAAATAACCGTTGAAAATCACGACCAACAGCCATATCGCCAGAAATTTTTACATCCCCTGTGAAAATAGACCGCATGGCATACGTGTTTAACGCCATTAATGCCATGGCTGGTAAAGACCCTTCAATATGCGTATCTACGACCCCTTGAAAATCACCTAAAAGTTGAATGCTCTGTGTCGTCGGGCAAAAAAAGACCGTCTGATTAATCGGTTGAAAATTAACCGCAATGACTTTTCCTGACAACGGAGCCAATAACACCGCAACATCCACATCTAACGACAACAGTTGTGCTAATAACCGCTCTAAAACATCCGTAAGTAACGCCTTAATCATAGTAAAAAATGGTTAAAATTTATAACCACGGTGAACCGCTACCACACCTTGCGTCATATTGTAATAATCACAACGTTCCAACCCGGCCTCTTCCATAAGCGTTTTAAGTTCATCTTGTTTAGGATGCATACGAATAGACTCGGCTAAATAACGATAACTATCCGCATCATTTGCCACCACTTGCCCCATTGTTGGCAGCAGATTAAACGAGTAAAAATCATACATTTTACTCACAACCTCATTCGTAGGGTGAGAAAACTCTAAAACGATGACACAACCACCTGGCTTTAAAACCCTATGCATTGAACGCAAAGCGGCTGCCTTGTCAGTTACATTCCTTAATCCAAAAGCGATAGATACACAGTCAAACGTATTATCATCAAAAGGAAGTTTTTCCGCATTAATTTGAGCATATTGAATATTTTCAACCAACCCACGATCAATCATTCGATCCCGTCCCGTGGCTAACATTGCTCTATTAATATCAGATAAAACTACACGACCTGAGCGTCCAACTCGTTTCGAGAATAATGTAGTTAAGTCACCGGTTCCCCCGGCTAAATCAAGTACCTGCTGCCCTTCTCTTACATTACTCAATTGTACAGCGACACGCTTCCATACCCGGTGAATTCCAAATGACATTAAATCATTCATCACATCATATTTATCGGCAACAGAATCAAATACACCTTTAACTAAACTGACTTTGTCTTCTGTATTAACCTGCTTAAAACCAAAATGCGTTGTTTTTTCATCACTCATCAAATTCATTTCCTTTTCATTTATCTACTTCCCACTAACTGTACCAATATTAATAGCTTGATTAACTCGCCTAATACATCGACCCGGTTAATCAACGCTACAAAATATAACGGCTTAAGTCTTCATCTTCAGCAAATGTCGTCAAATGTTGTTCCACATAATTTGCATCAATCGTTAAGCTACTTTCCACTAAGTCAGGTGCTTCAAAAGAAATTGTTTCCAATAACCGCTCCAAAATAGTGTGTAAACGACGCGCACCTATATTTTCCGTCGTTTCATTAACATGCCAACTCATCTCTGCAATACGTTGTATTCCATCTTCAGAAAATTCTAGCGCCACCCCTTCTGTCGCTAATAATGCTTTATATTGATCCGTCAATGAAGCATCAGGTTCCGTTAGAATCCGAACAAAATCTTCGACCGATAACGGTTCTAGTTCAACACGGATAGGGAAACGACCTTGTAATTCAGGAATCAAATCAGACGGCTTAGTCAGATGAAAAGCCCCCGATGCTATAAACAGAATATGGTCAGTTTTTATCATCCCATATTTAGTATTTACCGTACTACCTTCAACCATAGGAAGTAAATCTCGTTGCACGCCTTCTCTCGAAACATCACCCCCACCCGTTTCAGAACGTTTGCACACCTTATCAATTTCATCAATAAAAACTATTCCGTTTTGCTCGGCTAATCGAACAGCTGTCATCTTCAGCTCTTCTTCATTAATCATTTTATTCGCTTCTTCATCCTTTAACAGTTGCATGGCATCTTTAATACGCAATTTCCGTGAATGAGTTTTGCCCGCATGCATATTCTGAAACATCCCTTGTAACTGACTGGTCATTTCTTCCATACCCGGGGGGGCCATAATTTCCACACCTAAATTCTTTTCCTGAAGATCTACTTCAATATCTTTTTCATCAAAGTGTCCCTCCCTTAACTTCTTACGCATCTTTTGTCGCGTCGCTGTTTCTGATGCCGATAAATTCGTGTTATCCGCTGCGGGCAATAAAATATCTAATACTCGGTCCTCAGCGGCATCAAGCGCTCTATTTTGAACCTTCTTGACCTCTGCTTCACGATTCATCTTAACAGCCATATCAACCAAGTCACGAATGATGGATTCAACATCACGCCCCACATAACCCACCTCGGTAAACTTCGTGGCCTCAACTTTGATAAAGGGCGCATTAGCTAACCGCGCTAAACGACGGGCGATTTCAGTTTTCCCTACACCAGTCGGTCCAATCATTAAAATATTTTTAGGCGTTATTTCATCACGCAATGCTAAATCGACTAACAATCGCCGCCAACGATTACGAAGTGCTATGGCAACAGCTCGCTTGGCATTAGCTTGGCCGACAATGTGTTTATCAAGTTCATGTACAATTTCTTTCGGTGTCATCTGTGTCATGGCAAATTAATTACTCTTGTTCCGTTGCAAGTTCTTCAATACGTAAATTGTGATTGGTATAAATACAAATATCACCCGCGATTGTTAAGGATTTTTCCACAATTTCTCGCGCACTTAATTCTGTATTTTCCAACAGTGCCCGCGCCGCTGATTGCGCGTAAGGTCCGCCAGAGCCAATAGCGATTAGGTTATGCTCCGGCTCAATGACATCTCCTGTTCCCGAAATAATCAATGAAACCTTCGAATCCGCTATTGCTAATAAGGCTTCTAAACGTCGTAGCGCTCTATCTGTTCGCCAGTCTTTAGCCATTTCAACAGCCGCACGTGTCAAATTCCCCCGATGCTTCTCCAACTTACCCTCAAAATGCTCAAACAATGTAAAAGCATCGGCAGTCGCTCCTGCAAATCCAGCAATCACCTGATCATGATACAAACGCCGCACTTTTCGCGCATTTCCCTTCATGACTGTATTACCTAAAGTTACCTGCCCATCACCGCCGATAACAACACGATCACCGCGACGCACGGATACAATCGTTGTTCCTCTAAAATCCACCATAACCGTTAAATTTACCTCAAGTAAAAAGGACTAATTTTACATTACTTTCGATCTTGAAGCTTGCCTTGATTACAGTTAGCGACACACTCGCAAAAAAGACTCTCATTATCAACCTCTAAATTCATTCATAATGACAAGCTCTTAGGCCCATATAAAATGAAAAGATTCTCTCCCAAATAAATTTGCCTTGACTAAAACCGAAAAGGATTGTTTAATACGCCCCCATCAGCTTTGTGCCCAGGTAGCTCAGTCGGTAGAGCAGAGGACTGAAAATCCTCGTGTCGGCAGTTCGATTCTGTCCCTGGGCACCATTCTTGCGGTTTTGCTGATTTCAGCTTCGACCCAAAGCGTTTAAACCTTAAACGTCATCAACTACTTACCCTCACACCAACAAAATAAAAACACCCGCACCCAAAGGAAAAACTTTTCCAATATTTTAAACCCTTCTTCAAAATACTCATTGCGCTATGGTTTTTGGCCATACGGTTTTGGCCATACGGTCTTGTCATCGAGTGCCTTGCCTCCTTTCACTTTATGACCACCACTTACCTATAAATCCCAATCCATTAGCCCAAAACTTAACTTTATAACTTGACATATACGCTTAATTTATGACATAAAAAGAGAGATTTAAATATTTGTTTTTTATGTATTTTTAAATCTTTTCACGCTATCAATAATCTAAGGGGGGGAAGTATGGATATTATAACCACAGGCGCAGGAATTGAAATGCTAATGCGCTGGGGTCATTTCGTAGCCGGTATCGCATGGATTGGCTTGCTTTATTATTTCAATTTTGTTCAAACAGAATATTTCAAAGAGGCAGAGACATCTGCTAAGTCAGATGCTGTCAAAAAATTAGTCCCTCGGGCATTATGGTGGTTTCGCTGGGGTGCCATGGCGACTGTTATTACCGGCGTGGCTATTATTTTACTGAGAGGATTCAATATGTCTATGGACATTTATATTGGCGCTCTCTTAGGCATCATTATGTTCCTAAATGTCTGGCTAATTATTTGGCCTAATCAGCAAATTGTTATCGCCGCTGCGGAATCAGGGTCTAAAGCTAAAAAGACTGTTACAGAGGCCGCAGAAGCATTGGCAAAAGCAGGCCTAGCATCAAGAACCAACACATTATTCTCAATACCAATGCTCTTCTTAATGGGAGCATCATCTCATTACCCACACGGCTTCAGCGCTTTCGCTTTATTGATATGCCTTATGGTTATAGCACCTATCGCAATCAATGGCGCCTACCCAGCCCTTAAAGAGATACCGGCTATCAAAAAGGCTCAGCCTCCTGAATTCGGTTTTATGGGACCTATGGCCTCTGTTAAAGGCGTACTGCATTGTGGATTAGGCTTAACTATTGTCTTAATTCTGATCCTAGAAACACTCTAGTCTTCCTTTAACAACCTCTCAATAACACCCTAACTCTGGTGTGGTTATTGAGGGGTTCTAACCCATAAAGACAAACCAGCCGCTTTAGCCTTTAGCATAATCCATGTCACTATGGCGAAACCAATAACTCTTGATCTAAATTTACAGGTGAGGGCACATCGACTAATTCATCGATCCTATTCGCATCCTCCTCCTGATTGTTTTTTTCCAATATAGCCAGCCCTTCTGTAGCTGAATTTTTTAATTCAACTTCGAGCAGATCTAACGCTCTATCTACTTCACTGTCATCATCAACAAACTCCGCTCTCTCTGTAGAAAACACCAATTCCTGCGCCTTTTCAACCGATACGTTTAATTCACTTTCAAGCGCATCAAGCTCCAGATCCTCACTCTCCTCTGAAAATATCTCGCCCTCTAATTCATCAAAACTAGCCTGCGCTGCACCTTGACCGTCAGTTATCAAGTGTTGCCGCCACTGCATATAAGCTTCGCGCGTAAACGTATAAGGATCTAAGGCTGATTTATCAATAAAATCAAGCGACTCCTCTGCCTCTGAACGCGCATTGACCGCTGAAAGAACTTGTACCAAAGGCAAGGCGGTGGCATAACTAACCGGATTAGATAATACATCCACTGTGGCTCCGGGTACGCCCTGAAAAAGTGTTGACGGACCCAAAAAAGGTAACACTAAATACGGCCCTGCAGGCACGCCCCAAACTCCAAGCGTTTGTCCAAAATCTTCTGTGTTTTGCTTTAAACCCACATGTTTCGCAACATCGAATAAACCAAAAACACCTAATGTAGAATTAATAGCAAATCGACCCGTATCTTTAGTGCCCTGTTTGATCTTTCCTTGCAAAAGGTCATTGATAACCACCTGAACATTATTCAGATTAGTAAAAAAGTTACCGACCCCTTGCTGTAATAAATCAGGCGTAACCGTATCGTAAACCATAACTATCGGCTGAGAAATGTAATCGTCAATACCTTGATTAAAGGTATAGACTCGTCTATTAAAATCCTCATAGGGGTCTTCAACCGCAACCTTTTTTTCAGTCGTCGCACAACCGACCACAAAGAAACAGAATAAAACAACAACAGCGCGGCCAATCACCCACCATTGCCGCCCATTCAAGTCATACATAAGCTAAGACTCTTTCGAAAACAAGACTATTTTTTGCTCCATCAATCCGATAAGCGCATCAAATCCTTTGCGTGATAAGACATCGGTATATTCAGACCGCTTTAAAGCTAAATCACTGACACCATTGGCAATAATATTTATTATGCGCCATGAATCACCCTTTTTCTTCATCATATAATCAAACTTAACATCCTCATCATCGGGAATCTCAAATAGGGTATGAACAATGACCCCCCCACGCCGCGTTTCTTCTTCGGAAACATAACTGAATGTTTCACCTGAAAATTCATTAAAAAATTTAGCGTACGATGAAAAAATCAACTGACTAAACCGATCAACCAATAATTTTTTCTGCGCTTTAGTCAACTTACCCCATTGTTTTCCAACGACTATTCTAGCAATTTTGGTGAGGTGATGGCTCTCTCTGACTGCAACTTCAACTTTACTGTATCGCCCATCGAAACCCAGCGCAGAACCACCACTCATAGCATCAATCAACCGAAGTTGAAAAGTACTTACCACATCCTTAGCCGTCATATCTTCAGCCGCATTTACCGAAAACACCCAACAACTTAAAACCAATAAAAACAGATACCTATATCGCAAAAACACCCACCCAACGCTCATATCAACGTTCTTAATTAAACAACACTGTCTCTCCCTAAACTTCTAATCAAGATCAACTCTGACGGGAATATCTGCCAACTTATTTATCTCAATTACAGGTGCTGACTCTGCCACCATATCACCCTCCACCTTAGGTCCTTTCAGTGAAACCATTAAGCCTTTAAGAGGATTACTCAACATATCCTCAACCGCTGTGGCTTCATAGCCGCAATGCGCCATACAGCTATTACACTTTTCATTCTTAGAGGTTCCATATTTTTCCCATTCTGTTGTTTCCAACAGTTCAGTAAAACTATCGGCATAGCCTTCATCAGACAAAAGATAACAAGGTTTTTGCCAACCAAAAACATTCCTTGTTGGATTGCCCCATGGCGTACAGTCATAACTCTGATTACCCGCTAGAAAATCAAGATATAAAGAAGAGTGATTCAAACGCCATTTACGTTTTTTACCTAGTTTAAAAATACCTCTGAACAAATCTTTAATGTCTTTGCCCTTAATAAACACATCCTGTTGCGGTGCGTGTTCATAACTAAATCCCGGTGAAATCGTCACACCCTCAATACCCAAGGTCATAGCATAATCCAAGAAATCGGCCACTTCCTCTGAGCTCTCGCCCTGAAACAAAGTACAGTTAACATTCACTCGAAAACCACGCTCTATAGCCAGCTTTATTGCTTCGACCGCTAAATCAAAAACGCCCTTCTGACAAACTGACTCATCATGCCGCTCACGGTTACCATCAAGATGAATAGAAAATGTTAAATAAGGTGATGGCGTATAATCTTTAATTTTCTTCTTCAGTAAAAGCGCATTCGTACACAAGTAAACAAATTTCTTTTTAGCGACAATGCCTTCAACAATCGCCGGCATTTCCTTATGAATAAGCGGCTCTCCACCTGGAATAGAAACAATAGGGGCACCACACTCATCAACTGCCTCTAGACACTCTGCTACCGAAAGTCGCTGATTTAAAATATCATCAGGATAATCGATTTTCCCACAACCAGCACAAGCCAAATTACACCTAAATAGTGGCTCTAACATTAAAACTAACGGGTATTTCTTAACCCCTTTCAACTTTTGCTTTATAAGGTATGTGCCCACACTCACTTGCTGCCTTAATGGAACTCCCATCAGTATTTTCTCCAAATCAAACTTTTACGTTAAAAAATCACTTAAAAATCAATATCCATTACAGCAAATAATTGTTGCATTATAACAACACAGCGAATTAAGCGTCGTTACTAACTCCTCATTTGATAACACATGAACTATTACTAAACTGGCGTAAATATACACTATTATATGAATATCTAAATATTTAACCGGAGAATACCTTATTTTAGGCCCTAACACCAGTAATTTAACCATTGATCGACAGCCATAAAGCAACCTTTAGTAAACCCAATATTTGCAACAATACAACAAACCAATAACGGTCAAATTAACACAAAACACCCACTACAGACCCTTAAAATCAATAAAATTGCGCAAAAATGAACATTAAAGTTTAATTTAGCCACTTTTCTCACCCAACACACCAGGGTACAAATACTTTTTCGAGTCATTTTCTACAAAAACAACAACAATTTGCAAAATCACAACAAAGTTATTATTATGGGTGCTAAATATCACACTATAAGGTTAATAGATTTCATGTCGGAAACTTCAGCCCAACTCAACGACCGCGCTAAGTTAAAGAATCTTTCTGATGATGAATTACAGGCTTACTTGCTTGAGGGCGTTTCCCGCACCTTTGCCTTAACCATTCCTCAACTTCCAGAGAGACTACATCAACCGATAGCAAACGCCTATTTATTGTGCCGTATTGTCGACACCATTGAAGATGAAACCTCACTCACTGCCAGTCAAAAGAAAATCTTTTGCTCTGATTTTATTGAAGTTGTTAAGGAAAACCACCAACCTGAAATCTTTTCTCTTGAATTGTCTTCCCTTTTATCGGAGCAGACCATTCCTGCTGAACATACACTATGCCATTTAATACCCAGAGTCGTTGCCATTACCCACAGTTTTGACACCGTACAAAAAGAAGCACTGATTAGCTGTGTTGAAACAATGGCGTTAGGAATGCCTAAATTTCAAGCACTAGACCTGAGTAAAGGGCTTAATACCTTACCTGAACTAGATGATTATTGTTACCACGTAGCCGGTTGCGTGGGAGAGATGCTCACCAAGCTTTTCTGTCATTACTCCCCTGAAATAAATCAGCACCGTGATCAATTGCTAAAGCTATCGATTTCTTTTGGACAAGGGCTCCAAATGACTAACATCCTCAAAGACATCTGGGACGATGCAGATCGTAATGTTTGCTGGCTGCCTCAAGACATTTTCGACGAAACAGGCTTCGAACTGCAACAACTGAGCGCTTCTAATCACAACGATCAATTTCAACACGGTCTGGCCCACTTAATTAGTATTGGTCACGATCACCTTGAAAATGCACTAACCTATACGAAATTAATTCCTACCCACGAGACAGGAATTCGAAACTTTTGCCTCTGGGCACTGGGCATGGCTGTTTTAAATCTGCAAAAAATTAAGGCTAATACCGATTTTAACCAATCGTCTCAAGTCAAAATCAGTCGCCGTAGCGTTCAAGCGACTATTCTTGCCACACGCCTGACCGGCAAAAGCAATGTATTACTAACTTGGTTGTTTAAATTTGCCGCCCGAGGACTACACTCAAACGATTGGCAATATCTCCCTAACGCCACTCCAACGAAATAAAAACAGACTACTCTAACTGCTATGTATACTGAATCATTTAATGAAAAAAACGATCTGGAAGCTATTAGCGTCTCTGCTAGAAAGGCATTTAACCTAGATTTTGCAATTAATGCCGCCCAAACAGAACTAACCAATCTACAAACTGACCAAGGCTACTGGCATTTCGAACTGGAGGCTGATTGCTCTATCACCGCCGATTACATCTTAATGATGCACTATTTCGGCGAAGAAAATGACTCGCTACAAGAGCAAATGGCGACCTACTTAAGGGCTCGTCAAACTGAAAATGGCAGTTACTCTCTCTTTACCGGAGGGACAGACGACCTGAGCTGTAGTGTCAAAGTCTATTTCGCCTTAAAACTAGCGGGTGACAAAACCACATCGCCGCATATGGTTAAGCTCAAAAACTATATCCTAGCTCAAGGTGGAGCGGCCAAGTCAAATGTTTTCACCCGTATCACTCTGGCTATTTTTGAACAAATTCCTTGGCGAGGTGTGCCTTATATTCCGGTTGAGATTATGCTACTCCCTAAATGGTTTCCTTTCCATTTGGATCGCGTTTCTTACTGGTCAAGAACAGTTATGGTGCCACTTTTTATACTTTGCACCCTAAAAGCAAAAGCACTTAACCCTAAGAAAATTAACATTTCGGAGTTATTTGTCACACCACCCGATGAAGAAAAGCATTACTTTTCTAATGACACATTATTAAGCAAAATCTTCTTAGGTCTAGATAAATTAGGTCTGATCACCCGCCCTTTCATTCCAAAAAGACTCACACAAAAATCCTTTGATCTCGCACTGACATGGATTATCGAAAGACTTAATGGTGAAGACGGTTTAGGCGGCATTTTCCCCGCTATGGTTGCCGCTTACCAGGCCATGTTACTTTTAGACATGCCCCTCGACCACCCTGACGTTAAAACAGCTCGCCAAGCCGTAGATAAATTAATTGTTTTTCGCGACCAAGAAGCCTATTGCCAGCCCTGTCTGTCGCCCGTGTGGGACACCGGCTTAGCCGCATTGGCCTTACAAGAAGCCGATCCAAAAGGAACACGGCAATCTAGAGAAAAAGCTTACAACTGGTTAAAAACAAAACAGTTAGATAAACAACCCGGGGACTGGCAAATTAGGCAACCTCACCTTGAAGGTGGCGGCTGGGCCTTCCAATTTGAAAACCCACACTACCCTGATGTTGACGACACGGCAGTAGTTGCGTTTGCTATGGCCAATGCCGACCTCCCTAACCTTAACGAATCAATTAACCGTGCGACACGCTGGACTGCCGGTATGCAATCTAAAAATGGTGGTTTTGGTGCATTTGATTGTGATAACACCGATTATTACTTAAACCATATCCCTTTTGCTGACCACGGCGCATTACTGGATCCACCCACTGCTGATGTAAGTGCACGCTGTGCCATGTTACTGGGCCATCAAATAAAAAACCACCCCGAATATCAAACCACATTAGACGATACTATTGCCTATCTCCGTAGCGAACAAGAAACAGATGGCTCCTGGTTTGGACGTTGGGGTACCAACTATGTCTATGGAACTTGGTCTGTGCTATTAGGATTAGAACAAACTCAGGTTCCAAGAAATGACCCTATGTACACCAAGGCGGTCAAGTGGCTGAAAAGCGTACAAAACAGCGATGGCGGCTGGGGAGAAGATAATCATAGTTATCATGACGATAGTACGCGAGGACAGGCTAAAAGTAGCACCTGTTTCCAAACGGCTTGGGCGCTTCTTGGCTTAATGGCGGCCGGCGAAGTTAATAGCCCCGAAGTAAAAAACGGCATCAATTATATTTTAGCCAACCAAACCGAAGAGGGTCTTTGGGTTGACCCTGGCTTCACAGCACCCGGATTCCCTAAAGTCTTTTATCTGAAATACTATGGCTATGACAAATTTTTTCCTTTATGGGCATTAGCACGTTATCGTAACGAACTTATAAAACTGTGAGTCTTGGGATCATTGTTGCGTTACCAGAAGAACTGACCACACTTACTAACGCTAAAATAACAAAAGGTCAGATTCATCCTCTGGGCAATAACTTTTGGGTGACCTTATCAGGCACAGGCCCTAATAATGCTAGCGATGCCGCCCAAAAGTTAATTTCACACGGTGCTGACCGCTTAATCAGTTGGGGTTGTGCTGGCGCGCTTTCTACACAATTGAAACCGGGTCACTTAATCATAGCGACTCAACTCATCGACCAAAACAACAACTCTATCAATCAGCAGCCTGCTTGGCCTGAATATCTGCTTAACAAATTAACAGCACCTGAAGTAATAACACCGGGAACATTACTAGAAAGTGATCAACTGGTTTCTAGCGGGAAAAACAAAGAACACCTTCATCAAAAAACAAATGCTGATCTTGTAGATATGGAAAGTGCCGCCATTGCCCGTATTGCACACCTCAACAACCTTCCTTTCGTTGCCATCCGTGCTATCGCTGATACGGCCACAATGAATTTACCCAAGGCGATCAGCCACTCACTTGATAGTAATGGTGAACTACAATTAAGCATTCTACTTAAATACCTATTCATACACCCTTATGAAATACCTGAACTGATCAAACTTGGGCTGTCATTTAATTCGGCCAAAAAGTCACTCTGTCATGTCGCTGAACAGTTGGCTATAATAGCCAGCTTTCAATCACCTGAAAACTAACACCGACTATGCCTGATCACCTCCCGACCCATAGAACTCTTTTTGTACTCAGTTCCGTAGTCCTTCGTTTTCCTTGGCTGATTGTATTTTTTTTTATTTCACTGAGTGCCGCCAGCTTACAATTTACTATTAACAATCTGGGTGTTAATACCAATGTTGCAGAACTCCTATCTCCCGATTTGCCGTTCCAAAAAAACCGCCTAAAACTAGAGGCAACATTCCCAAAGTCGGCCGATACTTTATTGTTAGTCGTTGAAGCCAGCACCCCTGAAAACACCGCGATAACCACACAATTACTCATCGATCGACTCACCAAGGAACCCTTATTCACTTCGGTTTATGCCCCGAGTAGTTCAGATTTTTTTAAACGCCAAGCATTCTTATACCTTGAATTAGAAGAACTCGACAAGCTCTCTCACGACTTAATAGAAGCACAACCGTTTGTCGGCCACCTTGCACAAAACTTTAGTCTTGATGGTTTATTTAGCATCATAAATCATGCCTTTAAACCACAAGATACCGTGTTACCTATGGATATCAATCCATTACTAACCGCTATTAACAACACCCTTGAAGCGAAATTACACGGTGATAGCCAACCTGTTTCATGGCAACGCATCATTCTTGGCCGAAACTCTTCGCTTGAAAAAAACCGCCGCCTGGTTATCGCTAAGCCCCTGCTTGATTTCAACCAAATCATGCCTGCTGAAGAAGCCTTTCTAAAAGCCCGGGAAATCTCCACAGAATTCGAACAATCTATTGATGAAGTTTCTATATCCATTACCGGTGAAAAGGCTTTAGAACATGAAGAACTAGAAAGCGTCAGTCAGGGTGCCATTTTCTCAGGCATTCTCTCCCTGACCTTAGTCTGCTTAACCCTTTTTTTCGCACTCCGGTCATTCAAACTCTTATTTATTACCTTCATATCATTAATAACTGGCCTTATCTTAACGGCCGGATTTGCAACGATTTCAGTCGGCCATCTTAATCTGATATCCATTGCTTTTGCTGTGCTCTACATTGGCTTAGGAGTCGACTTTGCTATCCACCTGTGTTTACGTTACCGAGAATTAATTGCTAAGCAAAAAAGTAACCTCGAAGCTATTCATGGCAGTATTCAAAGTGTTGGGAAATCGCTTATCTTATGTGCCATAACCACTTCAATTGGTTTTTTTGCCTTTATTCCAACCGATTATGCCGGCGTTTCTGAACTGGGTATTATCTCTGGCGCAGGCATGTTTATTGGCCTCATTGTTTCCCTAACATTACTCCCTGCGTTATTATCAATCTTACCGATCCACAGCATTACCCAAGGTAAAGCGATAACACCTCGATTAGACCATCTCGCTACCCTTCCTTTTCGCTTTAGCACCACCATCCGTATCGCTGTCATTTTTTTAGTTTTGGGCGCTAGTTATTTTATCGGTCAACTCACTTTTGATTCCAACCCCGTTAATTTACGTGACCCCACTAGTGAATCAGTAACCACCTTTAACCGCTTGTTAAAATCGCTTGATGACTCGCCGTTTGCCGTAGCGACCTTAGCCGATGACCTCAGCCATGCAGAACAACTCGCCAATCAATTTGAAGCACTTGATTCTGTTAAGCAAGCCATAACTATTAATAGTTTTGTCCCTGAAGACCAAGAAGAAAAGTTATTTATTGTTGAAGATCTAGACCTGGTCCTAGGCAGTCAACTAGGCGCCTTTTCAAAACCCATTCAACACCACGACAACCATCAGGCTCTACTCTCGTTTAAACAAACCATTGAAAGCGCATTAGCACTTAAAATAGCACATTTAAACCTCAATCTATTACAGAAATTACACACTAACGTAGACCACTTTCTGTCCCTACAAAAAACAACGCCCACTTCAACTGAAGATGAAAAAGAATTATCTATTGATCTATTAGGACTACTGCCTTTTTCGATGGACCTTCTGAATGCCGCATTAGCCGCTACTGCCTTTGAAATAACAGATATCCCTCACTCCATCAGCGAACATTGGATTAGCCATAACGGGCTCTATAAAATTCTCGTACAACCGCAATATAATTTAATGGACCAAGATAAATTAATCCAATTTGTCAACGAGGTACAAACCGTTGACGAACGCGTTTCCGGATTAGCTGTTGCCGATCAATCTTCCGGTAAAGCCGTCGTACAAGCCTTTATCCAAGCATTTATTGGCGCCGTCTTGGTTATCTCAATACTGTTATGGTTCATGCTGGGAAGCTTGAGGGAAACCCTTCTCGTGATAGGACCCTTACTCCTTGCCGGATTATTAACCGGCGCATTTAATGTCATCTTGGACAATCCTTTTAACTTTGCTAACATCATCTCATTACCCCTCTTAATGGGCATGGGCGTAGATAGTGGCATTCATATTGTCCACCGCTTAGCACACAGCAATGAGCCCAGTAATAATTTATTAAGAACGAGCACGGCACGCGGTGTCTTTTACAGTTCAATTACCACCTTCTGTAGCTTTACGAGTCTTGCCTTTTCCCCGCATGTAGGAACTGCAAGTATGGGACTGTTATTGGCAATTGGTATATCATTAACCTTGCTCGCAACATTAATCGTCCTACCTGCATTTAGCCACAAAAAAAACACCTCTTTTAATTAACGTATTAAGGTACATCATGTCACTTAGTATTTCCGAATTACTTCAGTCACGTAGCAATGATAAATTTACTTTGCACGAACAACATCTTAATAATCAAATGGTCCGGGTACTTAATACCATTGGTTATAATCGCAACTACAAAAAAGCAGTCGGTCAGTATCTTTACGATGATAAGAATCAAGAGTATCTCGACTGCTTAAGTGGCTTTGGTGTTTTTGCTGTGGGTCGCAACCACCCAACCGTAATCAACGCCCTACAAGAAACGTTAACCTTGGAATTACCCAATTTAGTACAAATGGATGTCTCCTTGCTGAGCGGTATTTTTGCTGAAAAGATTCTTCAAACTACGCCCGATAATTTAGAGCGTATGTTTTTTTGCAATTCAGGAACTGAAGCGGTTGAAGCTGCAATTAAATTCGCGCGCTATACAACAAAACGAGAAAAGATTCTACATTGTGAACACAGTTACCACGGCTTAACATTGGGTGCACTTGCCTTAAACGGTGAAGAAGTTTTTCGTGAAGGGTTTGGCCCACTATTACCTGGTTGCTCCAGCGTTCCTTTTAACGATCTAGAACGTCTTGAAGCAGCTTTAGCCAATAAAGATGTGGCTGCTTTTTTCATTGAACCTATACAAGGGAAAGGCGTTAACTTACCCGATGATAATTACTTAAAAGAAGCGCAACGGTTATGCCATCAATACGGCACCTTATTTGTTGCTGATGAAATTCAGACCGGTGTCGGAAGAACCGGTAAATTCTGGGCTATTGATCATTGGGATGTAGAACCGGATATGATTTTAATGGCCAAAGCCCTCTCGGGTGGGTTTATTCCCGTTGGCGGAGTCGCTATGACCCAAAAAATCATGGATGCGGTTTTTAACCGAATGGATCGCGCCGTTGTTCATGGCTCCACATTCTCTAAAAACAATATGGCTATGGCCGCCGGTATTGCCACATTACAAGTGATCGAGGATGAAAAATTAATAGAAAATACCGCTGTAATTGGTGAGGATATTATCACCAGTCTTGCCGCAATGACCCATAAATACGAATTTCTCAAAGAAGTCCGTGGCAAAGGACTTATGATTGCAATTGAATTTGGCGCCCCTAAAAGTTTATCACTCAAAACTGCTTGGATGATGTTAGAAGCGGCTAACAAAGGCTTATTTTGTCAAATGGTTACCATCCCATTATTTAAAGAACACCACTTATTAAGTCAGGTTGCAGGACACGGAATGAACGTAGTTAAATTATTACCACCCTTAAATTTGACAGAAAAAGACCGTAATTGGGTGATTAATTCATTTGATCAAGTGATTGCTGATTGCCATGAAATTCCAGGTTCTATTTGGGATCTCGGAAAGAACTTGGCCAGTCACGCGATTAAAAATAAAAAAACTAAATAACGCGGCACATAGCCTCGACATTGCTTAACTTTGTTCAACAAACTGACTTTAAACCATTACTTATTCTCATGAATGATACGACCCTTTACCCCTTACTGAGTCAGATAGAGACACCGGCCGACTTACGTGCTCTCACTGAAG
>MPSY01000080.1 GCA_001901525.1 Methylococcales bacterium OPU3_GD_OMZ
CACCAGTTTGTTGTATAAAATCTGGCCTTTCTAGCCATTACCCACGACGGTACTCATAAGTGTATTGCACCGCTTATTGGCTCTGTTTTGCTGATAACCGAGGCAACAGTATTCTCATAAGCATGCCATACCAGATGGGTAACTCAAAAAAGGAACAGCTAGGAGAGGGACCGGTACCCCCAAAAAGACACATGAAGGCATCATTGATCGTTAAATAACTAAAAAACAAGGCAAAAGATTGCCGCATTGCTGAAGGATGCGTGCTAAAAAAGCTATTAATTGCTAGTAAATAACTGATTATTAAAGGTTATTTATTTTGGTACATATGTTGCATTATTTTTGGCAGTAGTTGCGTTTATAAATCAGGTAAGGGGATACAATGTTCAAAAAGCGTACGGGGGTGGTAGCGATAAAGCGTTTAAACGCCGTACCTGGTGTTTGGATTCATGACATTAACAGGGCGTTAAATCATGATTAAAACGTTGCTATTGACCTTATTTGTTCTTTATTCCAGCTGGATTCCGGTGGCGCAAGCCGATCGCATTAAAGATTTAACCGATATCGCTGGTATTCGAGACAACCAACTGATCGGCTATGGCCTGGTGGTGGGTTTGAACGGGACCGGCGACGGTAAAAACGTTAATTTCACCACGCAAAGTGTGAAGTCGATGTTGGCTCGCTTTGGAGTGAACGTGAAAATTTACCAAATGGGTAAATTTGAGGTAGATAAGAACAACTACCAAATTCCTAAAAAGCTCGATTTGAAAAATGTTGCGGCCGTAATGGTCACAGCGAATATACCGGCATTTTCAAAGCCCGGACAACGTATTGATGTCACTGTCGGTTCCATTGGAGAGGCCACCAGTTTAAGAGGCGGCAGTTTATTATTGTCACGACTCAGAGGCGCTGACGGGGAAGTTTATGCGATGGCGCAAGGCAGTTTAGCCGTGGGGGGCTTAGGGGTTTCTGCAGCCGGTTCTAAAATTACCGTTAATGTTCCAACAGTGGGACGAATTCCAGCCGGTGCCACTATAGAGCGGGAAGTGGCATCACCTTTTCAAGACAGCGGTTATATGGTGATGAATGTCAAACAACAAGATTTCACCACTACCACCCGTATTGTCAATGCGATTAATGAAAACTTTGGTGTTGATACGGCTGAGGCTTTAGACCCCGTTTCATTGCGTATTTTAGCCCCCGATAATAGTTCGGAGCGCGTTAGTTTCATGGCGATGATAGAAGCATTGGAAGTCACCCCGGGAGAGCCGCCGGCGCGAGTCGTGGTTAATTCCCGTTCGGGCACAGTGGTGATCAGCCGCAATGTCAGAGTGACCGCCTCGGCAGTCACCCACGGCAGTTTGACTTTGAAAATTAAAACCCGCAATCAAGTCAGTCAGGCGCAGTCATTAGCACCGCAGGGTCAAACGGTTCAAGTCCAAAATGCCGATGTAGAAATTATTGAAGGCAAAAACCCCAGAATGTTCTTATTGAAGCCCGGTGTTGAGTTGCGTGAACTGGTTGATGCGGTCAATACCATTGGAGCCAGTCCCAGTGCCTTGGTCTCTATTCTTGAAACCTTAAAACAGTCCGGCAGTCTTCGGGCCGATTTGATTGTGATTTAGGACTAAAAATGGCCGAACTCCTTTCAAATCCATCGCTTTACACCGACTTTAATGGCTTGGCAGAGTTGCGTAATAGGGCAAAGGCAGATAAAAATAAAGCGGTTGGCGAGGTCGCTCAGCAATTTGAGGCCTTGATGATTCAGATGATGCTCAAAGAAATGCGCAATGCGTCACCTAAAAGTGAGTTTTTTGATACCGAAGGTATGCGTGTTTATCAAGACCTTCAGGACAAACAAGTCGCCTTAGAAATGGCCAAACGCAATACCTTAGGTGTAGCCCAGTTTATTGAGCAACAAATGGCCCGACAGGGCTTCATTGACGATGAATCTACCGACGTTAAACTAAAAAATCGTTTGCTGTCACCTAAACCTAAAAAAACATCCGGATTAGCGTTGATGCAACTTAAAAAACAACTGACACTGCCGAGTACGGAGTCGGTCAGCTTTCCCTTGAAGTTGAACAGGGAGGCCGGTCTCGTACCGTAAATAATCATGGCTGATTTACTTTCAACCGGCATCGCAGGTCTTAGAACCTATAAAAAGGCCTTAACAACGGTCAGTAACAACATCACCAATGTTGATACAGAAGGTTATCATCGCCAACGGATTGAAATCGGTCAAAATGCACCCTCAAAACAAGCCGGCATTTATTTTGGCAACGGTTCCATGGTTTTGGGTAATCAACGAATGTATGACCGGTTTGTTGAGTCATCGCTGCGTACTAATACCTCGCAATTAGAACAGCAGGAATCGATGTACAAGTACGCGCAACAGCTTGAAAATTTAATGGCCGATGAACGCCTCAGTGTGACCGGTAAGATCGGGCGTTTCTTTGCGGCGGTGCAGGAGGTTTCCATAACCCCAGCCTCAACAGCCGTGCGCGATATTTTATTAACGGAAGCACAAACAACGGCAGCAGGCTTTCGGTTATTAGGCAATCAGTTCAGCGCGTTAGAGCAGAGCACTTGGGGCGATATGGAAGATAAAGTGGCTCAAATTAACGGTTTGAGCAAGCAACTAGCCTCGATCAACAGCACTTTATTTAAACAAAGCGACATTAAAAACCAACCCCATGACGTCTTAGATCAGCGCGATGTGTTATTAAGTTCGCTCTCAAAATTAGTGAATATTACCGTCAGTGAAAAACCCAGTGGCGCTTTCGATGTCCATATAGGAAATACTGAAACCGGCGATAAATTAGTTTCTGGCAAAGAGGCTATAGATTTAGGCATGCAAAAAGATAGTAAGCAACCGGAACGGGTTGCTTTTGTGTTGTCACCGTACGCGAATCCCAAAACGACTAATTTTGTGACCAGTGGTTCGCTGGCCGGCATTAACGGTTTTCGACAACATTCTTTACAGGTCGCGCGTGATGAGGTGGATGTGATTGCGCAGGTATTTGTTAATGAGGTCAATAAAATTCAGCACCAAGGGGTTGATATGACCGGTCAGTTTGGTAAAGACCTGCTTTCTTTAGATAACGTTTATTCGGTGAAACCGGCCATAAACAAAGGCTCGGCAACCATTGCGGTGTCAGTCACTTCAGCCTCTGTGGCCCGGCAAGCCAGTTACGAGGTGAGCTATCAAGAACTGGATAAACGCTGGTCCATTACCAATGAGGCTACCGGGAAAAAAGCCTTTGGGAACCACGAATTAACCCTCGATGGTCTGAAAGTGAATATTCAAGGCCAAGCCGTGGGGGGCGACCGGTTTTTTATCAGCCCCAGTCTTCGCCCCACCGAAGCGATGACCGTGATGATTGACGATTTAAATTTAATTGCTACCGGCAGTCCATTAACTGTCAGTAAAAAGGTCGCTAATACCAGTAGTGCAGAAATTAAGCTCACAGAGTTTAAAGTACCCACCCAGAGCATGCCGGCAAAGTCGATTGATTCGGTGTTATACAACAACCCTTCTGAGGTTTCTGCCACAACGATTATGGCCAGTAATAAGTTGGCCTTTGTTATTCCAACCAACAGCCAAGATACTGAGTTGTTTTACCGTTCAAAATATTCAGGTGAGCCGGTTGAATTACAAATCTTTACCCGTAATGGTCGCCATCTTTCCGGTACGAGTCTAACCGATACACAACAAGCCGCGTTATTAACTAAGGGAAATGGCTTTTCAGAACAAGTCAGTTATGTGGATAGCTATTTGAACCAAACCGGTGATGCGGGTTATCTAGATACCGGATTCTCCAAAATATACAGTGTTACCGATGTTGAAAGTTACAATTTTTCCAGTCTTGAAACGGGCGATACCGCCTCACTCCGTCTTAATGCTAGAACCACACCGGTACCGCAACATAGCGATTCTGTTAAAGCCAGCCAATCCATTAATGATAAAGAAGTGTATGACTTCAGTGCGGTTGAAAAGGGCGGTGCGGTTACGGTTTCTGTGGGCGGTATTGCAACCAGTGCAAACTATACCGAAGACGCTGGGGTAACAATAAATTTTGTTTCATCAGTCAGCGTTAACGGTGATACGTTATCAGCAACAGTGAATGGTACGACCTATACCACCACCTTGTCAGATTCGGCAACGTCAAAGCAACTTGCTGCAAATACCCACGCTGTATCGGCTGAGGAGGTTATTAAAGCCTTAGGCCGTCAGATTGTTGCCGCAGAACGGGGAATTAATGCTTCGTTTGCCAATGAATCTAATACTTTACATTTACAAGGGGACGTTGATGACATAGTCACTATTTCATCGACTGATGATGCTACAAGTGGTGTTACGACCACGGCGAATGCCAAAGCCAGCTTGGCTTTCAAAGCGGTCGAGAATGTAGCGGCAACCAGCAACTTTGATAAATTATCCGTTACCGTAAATGACACAGCTTATCATACGACTCTAAACGCAAATGCAACAGAAAATGATATTAATAACAATATATCTGCTAAAACAGTCGAAGAGGTAATTCAAGCCTTAGGGCGGCAAATTGTAGCCGCAGAAACGGGTATTACCGGGTTCTCCTCGCTAAACGCGCAACAGTTAACCTTGCAGGGTACCACCGCTGATATCGCAACGGTAACCAACGTAGGTAGTACGATTGCTGGAACGGCTAAGGTCGGTGTGGTAACGAAGTCCGCTGAGGGATTAGAAAGCACACTAACCGCATTGAAAATTAATTTAGAGGACCAATTATCATCGGTTAGCATTCACGGTGTCGACAGTATTACTATCGACGATAGTAAATTAATCTTAAATGGAAAAGATAATAAAGTTGATATTGATTCCGGTGCCAGTATCAACATTGCTGAGAAAACCTATACCCAGACGTTTTCAACGGACTTAGAGAGCACTTTAGGGTTATTGAAAGCACAGGTAGATGGCGATGCCCATGTCACCAGTTCCAGTATTAGTGAAGGTCAGTTAACGTTAAATGGCATTGCTGCCGGTGACGATGTTAACGCTCAGGCCTTTGTCTTTAAAAATTCCACGCTGCAAGCCACCGCAGCATCGGTCACCGGCGATACCAGTGCTGATCCGGTTGAAGTTGCGAGTGAGGTTTTTGATTTTTCAGGATTAGCCCTCGGCGGGAGCGCCAAACTCACCCTGAACGGTACCGATTATAGTCAACAATTTCACACCGATCTTACAACTACATTGAATGCTTTGGCTCAAAAAATCAGCATTAATCAGGTTTCAAATGATTCGCCAACATTGACTAAAGTTACTGGCAGTAATGGTCTTTTAACCTTAACCGGACTCAGTGACGGCACCCAAATCACTGCTACCGCTCAATTAACCACCCGGGTCGAATTAACCGAAACGGCTGCATCCGTAACCGGTAAATCTTCGACCACATCAACCAACAGACCCGATCCACGCCACTTTTTAGGCCTGTCTGGCGGACTTAATGAAGATCTTTTGGTTTTTGTGACCGGCTCCGGCGGCGCTAAAATCAGCGGCCAGTGGGATCAGTCACCGCTTATCGATCACCGTGAAGCCTGGCGTCAAGATATTACCGTTAAATTTAATTCCGATGCCACTCAATTTGAATTGATTGATACCCAAACAGACACGTCCTTAGCCCATGTTAATTACAATGCAGAAAAAGGCATTACCTATAACGGCTGGAGTGCTGAATTAAGCAGTGATCCTGCCGCTAATGATATTTTCTATATTAAAGGGAATCATGATTTAAGCGGTGATAACCGCAATATTCTAAAAATGGCGGCTCTCCAAAATGACAGCACTATTTTCGGCGGGCGCGGTGATTTTGGCGAGGTTTATACCTCGACGGTCGGTAAATTAGGATCCGTTTTAGTACAAACAGATATTGCCCGCGAAGCGCAACAGACCTTGGTCGACCAAGCCACAGAAGCACGCGATTCAGTATCGGGTGTGAGTTTAGATGAAGAAGCGGCCAATCTACTGCGTTTTCAACAGGCCTATCAAGCCTCGGCGCAAGTTGTGAAAATTGCAAATACCCTGTTCGATTCCATTTTGTCGATTAGGTAATTAAAGGAGTTCTTATGATACGTATCACGCAAGCCGGGCTCTTTAACAACGTCACCCAAAAGATGAACCAAACGCAGGTCGCGTTAGCGAAAACCCAAGAACAAATTTCCACCGGTAAACGGGTACTAAAACCCTCTGATGACCCCACCACCGCCACTGCGGTGATGAATTTAAATACCAAAATGGCACAGAACGAGCGCTATGGCAGTAATCTGGACCGTGCCAATAGTTTATTGAGCGCACAAGACAGTACCTTAACTTCGGTAACCGGAGCGCTTGACCGAATTAAAGCGCTGGTACTTCGAGCCGCAAACGATACCTATAATGACCAAGACCGCCTAGCTGTGGCAGTAGAAATTGAGTCGGTAACAGAATATTTAAGACAAACGGCCAATACACAAAGCAGTGACGGCAGTTATATTTTTTCAGGGTATGTTCAAGGACAAGAACCCTTTCAACAAGGCAGCGACGGCAAAGTTAGTTATTTCGGCTCCACAGATGTTCAAAAAGTTGAGATCGCAGAACAAAGCATGATGGCTGTTGGGCTACCGGGCAGTGATGTCTTTGGCACCCAAGTGTTACCGCCAGACAGTGACGGTAATGCCCGCTCAGGTGATTTATTTGGCCAATTAGCGAACACTATTACCGCCTTGAAAAATAATGATGCCGAGACCCTACGGGCGACTCTGGGCGATTTAAATACTTTTCATGACAATATCACCATTCAACATGCCAAAGTCGGTGCGCGGATGAACCGCATTGACATGCAAAAAGAATGGAACGAAAACCTGGACGGCGATTATAAAATCATGAAATCGCAGTTAGAAGATTTAGATTATGTTGAGGCGGTCACGCGGCTTAAAAATCAGTCGGTGGCATTGCAGGCAGGGCAACAGAGCTTTGCCAAAATCAGCCAGCTCAGCCTTTTTGACTATATCAGATAGATGAAAAAGTTTAATGGTTGTATTTATTTTGAAGACAAACACCCTGGAGTGTCTTGAATATCCTCATGATAAGTTTTATTGGCATTAAATATGCTTGTGTTAAGGGTAAAGGAAAGTATTTAGGATAAAAATAAATTTATATTAAAGAAAACAATAACTTAAGAATATTAACTAAGATTATAAAGTAGCACTGACACAAAAAAGGGAAATTTTTTGCCGCTTTATAAGATGGAGAATGAATCATGGCAATGACAATTAACACCAATATAGCCTCTACGTCGGCTCAGCGGCATTTAAACGAGTCGCGGCGGGATTTAGATCTTGCCATGGAGCGATTATCATCTGGCCAACGGATTAATTCCGCCAAAGACGATGCCGCAGGATTAGCGATACGCGATAAAATGAGTAGCCAGATTGTCGGCCTCAATCAAAGTATCCGAAATGCTAATGATGCCATCTCCTTAGCGCAAACCGCTGAGGGCGCGATGGAAGAGTCGGTTTCTATTCTGCAACGGATGCGGGTTCTGGCGATGCAAGCGGTGAACGATACTAATACCGATAGCGACCGTGCCAATTTAAATGACGAATTTACCCAATTACAATTAGAGTTAACCCGGATTGGCATTACCGCCTCATTTAATAATGTTAAATTGCTGGACGGTACCTTTTCTGGTTCGACCTTTCAGGTCGGCCCCGGTGCCAGTGAAACAATATTCTTAAAAATTAGCGACCAAAAGGCCAATGCCATTGGTACTACGTATGATGTCGCGAGCTTTGATATCTTCGCGGCTAATTCTCCTGCTAAAGGTGACAGTGTAAATTTAACCATCAGAGGGGCTGATGGTAATGGCGGTGATTTAAAAGTCACTTATACCGCCAGTAAAGCAGAGTCGGCTATCCAAACCGCCTCGGGTATGGTGTTGGCGTTAAACAGTAACAGTACCTTTACTCAAAGTTATCAGG
>MPSY01000005.1 GCA_001901525.1 Methylococcales bacterium OPU3_GD_OMZ
ACTTTTAAGCGAATGTCATAGTGAGTCACATCCATGGCGGCTTGATTAGGAGAGAGTTTTCCACCGCTATATACTTCCAACGAAAACGCAATTGAAAGAATAAGAAAATATATCAGATATTTTTTTAAGATTTCTTTACCCTGTATTGGTATTGAAATATACCGCCTTTTTCATCCACGGAAACCATTTGTTGAAATACCAGCTCAAGATCCGGAATCACCCCATCGAACAGGGGAATGCCTTTGCCAAAAACCAATGGGTGGGGCGTGATATATAGGTGGGTTAGAAACGGGGCAAAGCGGGCATAGGTTTTTCCACCGCCAATAATGTAGCAACGATCTCCCGGAATGGCGTCCAAAATTGATGCTGGATCATCATTTCGGTGAACTACAATCATTTCACGGCCATCTAATTCGGCCGACAGCGTGTCGTGAGTATTGGAGCCCATTATCACTTGGAATCCTAAGGTCTGCTCTTTGAACAAGGGAAGGTCTTTGGACCAAGTCGTTACTTCGCGATGGTGCCGGGCAATTAACCCGTCTATTGTCACGGCGGCAATAAGAATGACATCATTAGGCATGATTTCTTATTTATAAGATCGTGATGCTTTCCAGGTTTTTAATTCATTGAATGTGCTTTTTGTATTCGTTGTATTTTCATGCTGTTCTGCAAACATAAGGAAATTCGCCATTCTTCGAGTATCAGTTCCGATAGCCTTTAATAAAAGCTCAATCGTTGATGACTGTTGAAGTATTTCAAGGGCTGCGATTGTTTTTTGATCTCTTTGAAAATCTGCATCATGTTCAAAAATGAATCCTTCAAATTTTCTAGCCCTTTCACTAATGCTCATTGGTTTTTTCTCCAGTTGCTCAATAGCAGACTCTTTTAATTGTTGAAATGTTTCTTTATCCATGGCCGCAAGTAATTCCGGGGTGGATGCAATAAAATCATCAGCACGCTGGTTAACATCATCTGCGGTAAAGGTTCCAGACTGAATAATAAAACTTAAATAATATGTATCATCGCGATTTCGAGTATAGGACCAAACAATGTACCCCAATTGTTGGTTGGTTCTCATTTCTGTATAGAAAGGCTGCTGAAGCGCCTGACTGATGATCAGGGATTTTGCCCGCATTTCTGGGGTGTCTTCATTACCCAAAACATATTCCCGATAAAAACAAGAGTTGTTGACAGTCAATTTCCCAATATATTGAATTTCTTCAGGTTGAGATTGAGTCAAATATTTTAAATCAAATGCGTCTGTTCGTTTAAGCCCCGTCGTATTAGATTTTTCATTGAAGATACTTAAGGCACGTCGGGCATCAGACTCTTTGAAATCACCATAAACAAGGCCCTCCACGAATGTTTTTTCATACAAAGTCTTGCCATAATTATGAATATCTGACAGAGTCGCTTCTTGCGCCACCGGCAAGCTCTCTTCCCAGCTATATTTCACATGATTAAAAATATCAGCTCCTTTTTCACGAGTTTGTTGATGCGCATCCGATAATGAAAAATTTTGGTAACCACGGACAACCTTATCTTTTATTCCGTTAAACTGGTCTTCGGTAATGGAAAAATAAATCATGTGATCCAGGATCATTTCGTAGAGCGTCATGGCAGATTCTGAATAACCGCTTACATTCAGAAATATTCCTTCATACCCTTCTCGGAATGAATAATTCAGCCCTGCTTGTTTGGCGGGATAACCCAATTCATTCAATGATTCATTCACGCAGGCTGAGTAAAGTTTTAAATAAACACGGTGTTTTAATGTCATTACATCCTCGGGAAAGAGGACCTTAAAGCTTATGACGCCTTTGGGGCGCAAAAATTCATGATCGACACCAAAATAAAGATTAGCACCACCACTATTTATTAGCGAAACAGGCAAAATGTCTTCTTTTATTTCCCGGTTGGGCACAAATGCTGATTCTGGAATAAATGGGTTTACTTCAGCTATCATGAACTCTGCTCGAGGAGATGTGGACGTGAGTGTCTGATAAAATTCAGTATCTTCTGTATAGGAATAGGGAGCCTGATAATAGTGTTCTTTTTTATCTGTTTTAACTCCTTTTGCTGTCAAAACTGCCAACATATTATCCGGCGTAATGTGTTTTAATAAACTCTCAAAGGTGTCTTTAGAATTGTCTTGAAAGATAAAATTTATTCGGCCTGCATCTTCCAGTGGATACATCATGACTTCATTTGCCAATTGTGTGGCGCGCCACATGCCTTCACCTTTACTGCCATATATTTCTTCTAATTCTGCTATGGTCTTCAATTCGTTATATACGTGAGATTGGTGACCTGATTCTTTCATGAGCTCGATATAATCCAAAGTTGCTAATACAACATCTTTATAATCTTCTTGGCCTTTCGGTGTGAGCCCTATCCGAACCGTTACCATGCCGTATTCTTTTGTTTCTGGGCGTGCGCCCGCGGAGAGTGTCTGTGCCCAGCCTTTATCTTTTAAGTAGGAAAGGAGACTGCCTTTCCCCTCGTGTCCTAAAATGAAACCGAGTTGCCTTCCTGGCTTACTTTCATACATATGGCGAGTGCTGGGAATGGCAAAGCTCATTTCCAGATCGCGAAGATCTTTTACAGGATCAATTTGAAGAAACCTGAATGTTTCTTTCTTTTCAAACACGATTGGATCATGCTTGGTCCTTTCAAGATTGTGATTCTTTACATCAGAAAAATACTGGCGGGCCCAAGCTTCCATTTCGTCCAAAGAGTGTGTGCTCAATAAAGCCAAGCCCATCCGGTTTGCGCTGTATTGATTGTTATAAAATGTAACAAGTTCTTCCCGGGTAATGTCCCCTAATGTTTCAAGGCTTCCGGTGCCAAATTTTTTTGCTGGGTGGCTATCTTTTGCAAACTGGCTTGTGACCCGATGCTGGCGCCAATTATCATTCATAATATTTTTTTGATGTTCAGAGTTAACGGCATTCACCTCTCTTGCTGTGTACTCTGCTGTGAAAAGTGGACTGATAAAAAATTGAGCAAACCGATCTAATGCGCCCTCAAACCCATCTGGCAGTACCTGCAGTTGATAATTAGTATGATCACTAGCGGTATAGGCGTTCGAGTAACCGCCAAAAGTTTTGAGATATGTGGAATATTCATCTACGTCTGGATATTTTTTTGTACCAAGAAATAGCATGTGTTCGAGAAAATGAGCAAGTCCTTCACGATTATCCGGATTTTCCAATGAACCCACCTCCACAACCATGGATGCTGCTGATACATTAAAATCAGGATTTGAAAGAAGGTAAACTTTGACGCCATTATCCAGTGTCAATTTTCGAATTTCTGATTTATCAAGAGGGTGTTTGTCTAGGTGTTTATTTGCCATATTTGTACAACCCGTTATTAAACAGATCATAAATAGTGTGTTTATGTGTTTCAAAATATATCCTTTTCACGATTTAATATTTTTCCAATTCCTTATTGATCCGATAGGTTAAATACTTTCTATGGGCCTTGGTTGCCTCATTCATCCCGTAGGATTTTAAAGTATATTTTTTTACCTTATTCAGATTTTCAAAAGCTGCTGCAACGGCCAAATTACCGTACTTAACTTTTCCTTTGTTTTGAACTATACGGATTAACCGCTCTGTGTACTCTATCTGCAAATTCCTGCGAACAGCATTAACACTTGTGCCTGCATCAGCAGAAAAACATATTGTTGTCAAGTCTAACATCATTTCATTAAGGCCATAACTATTTCCATACAATTCCGTGTCCGAAATTCTTTTTAAAACATTTACATGGAAAAAATGGTTTAGAATGCCCTTTTGGGTATTTAGGTACATATCAAGGAGTTTTGGATCCCGCGTACCGCTAAACCCACGTCGCTCCCATTGTAGATGCTCCATAATTCCTTCTGGAATTTCAAATGCGTTGGGTGCAAATATATATTTTCCTAAGAGTGTCATGGCCCATTTTTGCTTGTCCTGTGGAACGGGCCTAAAGGGTTTTTGGCTACCTTTCTGGCCTACCAAAGAACGGTCCACAAACACACCACCAACATAGCGGGAAATCACCATAGCAGAATTGCTATATTCACGATTTAAAATAGAAAATGCATCGGTGAAGGCATGATAAGATTCACCTGGGCGTTCATATCTTTTTTTCAACCCAGGATAAAGTGATCGGACAATATCCATTCTTTGTTTGGCATATGCTACCGGATCTGTGCTCATATCATATGTATTAACTCTTGGATCAATTCCCTTCCCCGGAGATCGCATATCATCTGCGTCATTTCCAAAATGTAATTCATTTTTTGTAGATTGGTTTAATAATAATTCTATACGTTCTTTTTCATCTCCGGGATTTTCCAAAGCTGGTGTATATCCAAACTCAATAGCCCAAATATCGTAGGGGCCTGGCACAGTGGTATAAAATTGACCATGGTGTTTTGGGCTGTCGTTGACGTTGACGGCTGGATATTCCATTACAGATGATGTCAGGCCAACTGGCTCGGTGATTAATCTGTCATGAATGTTTTTTAAACTATGCAAATGGCTGGAATAAAAATTGTGGTTCAGGCCCAGTGTATGCCCGACTTCATGAAGAATTAATCTTACTAAGCTCTCATAAATTAGACGGTGTTGCTCTAATTGATTGAATTCATCGACGGAGCTATTTAATACATTCAGACCAAATAAATTTCCTTGTTTCTGGTAGTCAGCCACAAGGCAGGTATAATCTTGATTGATTTCTTTTTCTGCGTCAAATGTTCGATGGAGTTCTTCATATTTAACTCGGTTTGTAAAATAAACATACTCCAACATGACGTCCGCACCCAAAATTTGACCGGTTCGCGGATTAACAAAACTGGGGCCATATCCCCCAAAGGGAGGGCGTGGCGAAGATGTCCAACGAAGTACGTTGTAACGAATATCGCCTGCATCCCAGGCTGCATCATCGGGCTGGACTTTTACCTGAACAGCATTGCGAAAACCTGCAGCCTCAAAAGCTTGATTCCACGCCAATACCCCTTCTTGAATTGCGCCCCTAAATTCGAGAGGAGTTGTGTTTTCAATCCACCAAACAATCGGTTCTATGGGCTCAGAAATGCTTTGATCTGGGTTTTTCTTTACTAAGTGCCAACGATGAATTAAATCACGATAAGGCGTTACGTCATCCGGCGTGGTCATATCAGTTACTTGCGTAGCAAAATATCCAACCCGAACGTCTTCAAACCTCGGTGTATAATCGTTTTCAGGCATTTGAATAAAACTGTGTTGGATTGTCACATTCGCAGATCGAGCATCGGTTAAACCCCGATCAGATCCCCAATTAGTGGGCACAGGATTAGAATAAACATACTGCACTACTAGATCTGTGTTTTCCGGATAATTATGAAGACCAACATATTTTGTCCGTTCTCTAGATAACTTACCAAGCCTAAAGGGATTTTTATTGGTACCGCCCGGAACGAAGCCTCTTGAGATTTGATGTAATGCTTCGGTCAGAAAAACATTATCGATTTCAATTAAAACTTTGCCATCTTTTTCTGCTACAATAACTGATGAAGCTAAGATAGCAGTGCTAATATTGGCATCAGCGGCCTTACTTAAGGGGCTCTCAGGATCAAACCAAAAAGCATCGTTCTGTACTTCAAATTCAATACGATTAAAATATCGATTCAGCTTCATTACTCTTGCGCCCCTGTATCCACCTTTTAATACACCGGCATTAATTTGACCATTGAGCCCATGCACAAAATGGATAAATTCTTTTTCGAGCTGTTCTTTGGCAATAAGCATGGACAACTTACCGTTCGTGGTATCCTGATAAAGTGTAAACAGCCCTGCAATCTCTTTTTTATTTTTTAGGGCTTCTTCCATGGATTTCTTTTTGGGTGCTTCTGCGGGTTTTATTTTACCCGCTTTTTCTGTGGGTGTTTGCCCGCCAGCTGAATCTTGTGCAAAAGAAAAAGTAAAAATTAAAACTAGTGTTGTGTAAAGAGTTTTCATATTAATGCCCTTTTTTCTTTGGAATGTAAAGATCTGTAATTGTGCCAGAAAACATTTCAGCGGCGGCGGCGAATGTTTCGCTCAGAGTTGGGTGAGGATGAATTGTAAGTCCAATATCTTCAGCGTCCGCACCCATTTCTATGGCCAGCACGCCCTCTGAAATCAAATCACCTGCGCCTGGACCAACAATGCCTACACCAAGAACTTGTTTTGTTTTTGGATCAAATAATATTTTTGTCTTGCCTTGGTTTGCGCCCACGGCCAAGGCTTTCCCACTGGCTCCCCAAGGAAATTCGCCCTTTTCGTAAGATATGTTTTTTTCTTTTGCTTCTAGTTCTGTGAGTCCTGCCCAAGCCACTTCAGGATCTGTATAAACAACAGCTGGAATAGCCTTTGCATCAAAAGCCGCCGGGTGGCCGGAAGCAACTTCTGCGGCAACTTTGCCTTCGTGGGTGGCTTTATGGGCCAACATGGGATTACCGGCGATATCGCCAATGGCAAATATATTCTTTATTGATGTGCGTTGATATACATCTACATTAATAAAACCGAAATCGTTCATTTCAATATCGGTTGAATCAAGATTCAAAAAGCTTGAATTTGGCTTACGGCCCACTGAAACCAACACCTTGTTAAAGCTTTCTCTCTTTATTCCCTTGTCGTTTTCTATTGCCACAGTTACGGTACCGTCTTCGTTTGCTTCAACTGAAATCACTTTCGATGAAACTAGAATCGATTCGAATTGATTTTTTAATTTTCGTTGTAGTGGTTTTATCAGGTCCGGATCTGTTCCGGGAAGTAAAGTAGGTAAAAATTCAACCACTGACACTTGTGAACCAAGTGCCGAATATACTTGGCCCAACTCCAAACCAATAACGCCACCGCCAATCACCAGTAGTTTTTCTGGAATATCTACGAGATCAAGCGCAGTCTTTGAAGTAAGTATTGATGGATGATCTTTGGGAACACCGGGTATCGTTGCTGAAGAAGAGCCCGCAGCAATGATACATTTATCAAAAGAAATTAATATGTGACCGTCTTCCGTTTCTATATTCAATTCTGATTTGGATTTGAATGCAGCCAATCCTTGTATTGTATCCACTTTTCGAGCTTTCGCCATCTGGGCTATGCCACCATTTAATTGGGAAACAATTTTATTTTTATGTGCTCGGATTTGATCAATATCAATTGCCGGTTTACCATAAGTGACGCCCATTTTTGATAAATGTTCAGCCTCACTCATGACCTTTGAAATATGGAGTAACGCCTTAGATGGAATACAGCCGCGATTAAGACAGACCCCTCCCAATTCATTGTCACGATCAATAAGTAAAACCTGTTTCCCTAAGTCGGCCGCACGAAAAGCTGCAGCATATCCACCGGGACCAGCTCCAATGACAGCTATTTCATAATGTTTAAGTTCTGTCATTGATTAGTTTTTATAATAAGATAGGTCACAAAGGACTGATGCAAATCTGGATGTGAAGGTGGCGGCGGATGCGCCATCAATTACCCGATGATCATATGATAACGAAAATGGCATTATGAATCGTGTTTTAAATTCTCCAGTTGCTTTATCGTATACCTGTTTCCAAGCGCTCCTGGATACGCCCATGATGGCCACCTCCGGTGGATTTACGATGGGCGAGAACCCGGTTCCACCAATACCGCCCAAACTAGAAATAGTGAATGTTCCTCCCCTTATTTCATCGGGTTTTAATTTTTTTTCTCGGGCGCGGGAACTTAAATCCATGAGTTCTGACGATAGATCTATAATTGATTTTTGATCCACATCTCGCACCACCGGAACAGTAAGTCCGAACGGCGTGTCTACGGCAATTCCCAAATGATAATAATTTTTCAATACTAAATTTTGGTCTGTGTGATCCAGGGAGCTATTAAACTCCGGCATTTCTTTTAAAACGATGGTTGCGGCCCTCATTAAAAACGGTAGAAATGTTACTTTTATATCTTGCTCTGCAGCTTTTGTTTTTAATTTTTTTCTATAGCTATCTAAATCAGTGATATCGGCATTATCAAATTGAGTTACGTGGGGTATGGTCTGCCAAGCTTGTTGAAGTCGTTGGCCGGTGATGCGATTAATTCTAGTGAGCTTTTGTACTTCAACTTCTCCCCACTGTGAAAAATCAATCTCTTGTTTTTGGGCGGGAATATTCCCTGACGATATGGCCATCTGCAGCTTGATATAGCTATTTAAGTCATTTTTTGTAATGCGGTTTTTTTGTCCAGATCCTTTAATGACCTGAAGGTTTATTCCTAGCTCTCGCGCTAATCTTCGGACGCCGGGCGACGCAAACACAGTATTGCTAGAACTCAAATCTTCCAAATGAAGTTTTTGTTCTGCGCTTTCGAATTGGGGTGGTGAATTTTCTTTTTGGGTTTTTTCTTCCACGGGCACTTTTTCTTTAGGTGCATCTCCTGATAATTCAATGTTCATGAGGATGTGGCCCGGTTTCAATTCGTCTCCCGCCGAAACCAATATTTCGGTAATGCTTCCGCTGACATCTGCTGGGATTTCCATGGATGCCTTATCTGATTCTAACACCAATATAGTATCATCAGATTCAACAATATCGCCCACAGAAACACTTACTTCGCTTACTTCGGCACCGTCAATTCCTTCTCCTAAGTCTGGTAATATAACTTCTTTAATCATGGTATTTCCTAAACCGTTATGGGGCTTAATTTTTCTGGGTCTAAATTATATTTCTTCATGACATCGTCTACTCTTGACATGTCTATTTTTCCATCCAGCGCCAGCGCACGAATAGCGGTCAGAACAATATAATAGCGGTCTACTTCAAAGAAATGGCGCAGATTTTCCCGGGTATCGCTACGACCAAATCCATCCGTACCTAATGCATAATAAGGACCAGGAACATAGGGCCCAATTTGTTCGGAAACCATTTTTACATAATCAGATGCAGCAACCGTAGGGACACGATTTTTGCTTAAACACCGCTCTAAATGGGATTGTCTTGGTTCCTTATCGGGGTTGATCAAGTTCCATCTTTCAACTTCCTCTGCGTTTCGACGAAGTTCGCTAAAACTGGTGACATTCCAGATACCCGGTTCTATGCCCCAATCTTTTATTAATAGTTCTGCTGCCGCAACAACTTCCCCTATAATAGGTCCGCTTCCAAACAATCGTATGATTGGTTTTTCTGTGGATCGAGTTTTATACAATCCTTTGATAATATGATCGCCAATACCGTCCGGCATGGATGGGTGCGCATAATTTTCATTCTCAAGAGTGAGGTAATAAATCACATCTTTATTATCCTGGCACATTTCTTTCATGCCATGGTGGATAACTGTTGCAATCTCGTAGGCATACGCCAAGTCATATGCTTTTATGTTGGGTGTTGCGGCGGCAGCAAGATGACTATGTCCATCCTGGTGCTGGAGTCCCTCACCGTTCAGTGTGGTTCTTCCGGCCGTCCCGCCTAGTAAAAAGCCGCGGGCCCGCATATCGCCGGCAGCCCAGATAAAATCCCAGATGCGCTGAAAGCCAAACATGGAATAATAAATATAGAAGGGAATCATTTTGATGCCATGTGTACTGTAACTTACTCCGGCAGCGATAAAGGATGAAACAGCACCAGCTTCATTTATTCCCTCTTCCAATATCTGGCCATTTTTTACTTCTTTATAATACAGGAACTGGTCTGAGTCCACAGGATCGTAGAGCTGTCCTTTGTGAGCATAAATCCCCAGCTGTCGAAAAAGTGGATCCATTCCGAAAGTACGTGCTTCATCCGGAATGATGGGCACTATATGTTTACCAAGGGATTTATCTTTTGTTAATAATGTTAAAAGGCGTACGTAGGCCATTGTCGTAGAAATTTTTCTTTCATCAGTTCCATCTAATAATTCCTGAAAAATTGAAATTTCCGGGATATCCAATGTGGTGGATCTATTTGTACGAATCGGCATCGAACCACCTAATGCATTTCGTTTTTCTTTTAAATATTTGTATTCCGCGCTACCCTTATCAAAACGATAAAAAGGAGCTTTCGTAGCTTTATCGTCGGAAAAAGGAACATTAAACCTGTCTCTAAAATACAGGAGCTCACTTTGGTTCAATTTTTTCTGATTGTGGGTGATATTCCGACCTTCGCCCGCTTCACCTAGGCCATATCCTTTAATGGTGCGAGCCAGTATCACAGTTGGTTTTCCCTTAAAATTTATCGCTTCATTGTAAGCCGCATAAATTTTCATAGGGTCATGGCCCCCTAATCTCATTTTCGCCAATTTCTCATCAGAAATATGTTCAACCCGTTTTAAAAGTTCGGGATATTTCCCATAAAAATGTTCCCGGATATACGCACCGCCTTCAACGACATATTTCAAAAGATCGCCATCGACAACTTCTTCAAATCGCTTTAAAAGTAAACCATCATGGTCGTTTTCCCAAAGTTCGTCCCAATCAGAACCCCAAATCACTTTGATCACATTCCATCCCGCGCCCCGAAAGGCACCTTCCAGTTCCTGAATTACTTTTGAATTCCCGCGGACAGGGCCATCTAATCTCTGTAAATTACAATTCACGATGAAAACAAGATTGTCTAAGTTTTCCCGAGATGCCAATGTAAGCGCACCCAGTGATTCGGGTTCATCCATTTCTCCATCTCCAAGGTAGGCGAATACTTTCCGGCCAGTATCATCCATAAAATGACGATCAATCATGTAGCGCATGAATCTAGCTTGATAGATGGCCATGATTGGTCCAAGCCCCATGGATACCGTGGCGAACTGCCAAAATTCCGGCATAAGATATGGGTGAGGATAGGACGATAAACCTCCATTATTTGATAATTCACGTCGAAAATTATGTAGGTGATCATTATTGAATCTACCTTCCAAATACGCTCGCGCATATATCCCTGGGGATGCGTGACCCTGGAAAAAAACTAGATCTTGTCCGTCCGGGTGATCTGCTCCCTTGAAAAAATGATTAAAAGCCACCTCATAAAGCGTTGCGGCGGATGCATAAGTTGAAATATGGCCTCCAATTCCAGGTGTTTCTGTATTGGCTTTTGTCACCATAGCCATGGCGTTCCAGCGAACAATAGATTTTATTTTTCTTTCAATTTCGCGATCGCCGGGATACGCCGGCTGTTGGCTTGGTAAAATCGTATTTACAAAAGGAGTCGTCGTATTAAAGGGAAGTCGCGCACCCTTTGATTGGGCATAATCAATAAGTGTTTCCAAAAGGTGTCGCGTGCGCTCATACCCATGTTCTTCTAGGGCATCTTCTATAGATTCGATCCATTCCTGTGTTTCTTGTGGATCGGGATCACTGTAGGGATTCATCATAAATAATTTAAAGATAGACAGTTATTTTGAGCCTGAAAGTTACGATAAATAATTTACTTATCCACAGAAGAGCCGACAGACTAAATTATACTTCAATTTCCTTCCAGTCTCCTTTTGAAATCTTCCACACCATGATCCCGGCGAAAAGACCCATGTAAATGGGAAATAGTAGCCAGGGCGCTTTAAATCCCATGTTTAGTACCACGCCAAAAACGTAACTTCCCAAAACAATAACGCCCCACGTTAAGCACGACTCCACCACAGCAGGAAAAAGAGTGTTTCCGGCGCCCGAAAGAGCAAACCAAAGCGTGAAGCCGATAGCGTCTAAAAACTGCACAGCTCCAATCATTCTTAAGCCAAAAACACCTATTCGAATTATTTCAGGATCGTTTGTAAATAGAAAAAGATAATATTCCGGAATTAAAATAAAACTCATTCCCATGGTTCCCATTATATAAACAGAAATCCGTATAGATTCCTTAATGCTTGCTTCTGACTTGTGAATTTTCTTTTCACCCATGTATTTTCCAACCAATGTGGCACAGGCTTGTCCTACTCCCAACGCCGGCATAAACGATGCGTGCATAATAGTGAATAATAATTCTGTAGTGGCAAGTTCTATTAGGCCAATCATACCCATGATCTTATAAAAAACAGACCACCCCGCAGCGATTACCGCCTCTTGAATTCCCTGAGGAAGGGCAAGCTTTAACTGTCGCATCATCATCGTTCTATCTGTGGAAAGATTAAAAACAGAAAAACGGTCTTTTATCTGATTGGAAAAAAGAAATGAAAAATAATGCGCCGCCATAAAAGTAGAAGCGATGAGAGTTGCAATGGCGGCTCCTTTCACGCCCATCGCTGGAAAAGTTGTCCATTGCCAAAGACTAGATAAAAAAGACAGGGATGGTATTTTATCTGCAAAAAATTGCGTCACGCCATCGGAGCCATAAATGAGCCCCGCATTAAGATATACATTGATAGCATTACTGGTGACTGTCACACTCATGTGTATTCTAGTTTTTTCCACCCCCGTAAAAAAGCCTTGGAAAACGAAGCTGTATGCTGAAAATAAAAGACTGATAAAAATAATGGATGTATAATCTGTGGCGAGGCGTGTGGCGGTTATATCTTGAATAAAAAATGGGATGATGTCCTTGGCCAAAAGCCAGCCTGCTAATGAAATCGGTAGTGCATAGAGCGTAGCCATGAACAATCCGTTGTGTAATGCGGTGCCGCATTCTTTATCGATCTTTTGTCCTAGGCGACGGGACGCCAATGTCTGAACTCCTGTCCTTATCCCCAATACAAAACTGAGCGCTCCCCAGAAAAGCATTGCTCCCATCCCTGTGGCGGCTAATGCTTCAGCACCGAGCCGCCCAACCATGGCTACATCTACCATACTCATAAGTACTCGACTCAAATTGCTTACAATGACGGGTAGCGCTAGGTTAAACACTTCTTTGGAAATTTGTTTATCCTGAGGAAAAATGAATCGAAACATGATTATAATTCTCTAAAATAAATATGTTTTTCTAATAGAAGTGCTCGCGTTTTACTACAAACGGGGGCCGATGTTAAAACTGTAATTATCATGTTCGAATTAACTTGGTGGATGGCTTGTGCTTGTTTTATTATTTTTTGACCGTCTTTCATAATGATGCGACTTTTACGATCTATGACAATGGAAATATTGTTATTTCCAATTTGTCGTAACCTAGTTCGTGATGAAAGGTTGTATCTTTTGGGGTCAATATTTTTCATATTCAATTAAAAATAAGCATAGAAATTAAACTCGAAGCAATGAGTGATTTATAATGAAAATTCATACTTCTAGAGATGTTCAGTTGGCCCTTAAGGCTGGACACCCTATTTTGGCATTAGAGTCAACCATTATAGCTCACGGTATGCCTTTCCCGGATAATCTGAAATTTGCACAACGGGGAGAGGCGCTTTGTCGGGAACGGGGAGTTACCCCTGCGACGGTTGCTATTATTAATGGAGAGATTTATGTAGGGTTGGAAGAAAACCTACTTAAGTTTATAGCCGAGGATGATTCTGTAAGAAAAACATCCCGTAGGGAGTTGGGCATAGCAATTGCGGAAAAGTGGCATGGTGCGACCACCGTTTCTTCAACGATGCACATTGCTCACCAAGTGGGAATATCTGTTTTTGCCACTGGTGGCATTGGTGGTGTGCATCGCGGCGCAGAATATTCCTTTGATGTATCTCAGGATTTATCAGCCTTGGCAGAAATTCCCATGGTTGTTGTCTCTGCCGGGGCAAAGGCAATTCTGGACCTACCTCAAACAATTGAAATGATGGAAACGTTGGGTATTTCTATTTTGGGCTATAAAACAGGTGAATTTCCCGCCTTTTATTCAAGGGAATCTGGTATTTTAGGAATTCATTCTGTGGGATCTGACCATGAGATTGCCAACATTTATAAAGCAAATATTTCTTCGGGAATTTCCTCTGCTGTTTTGGTGGCGAACCCCGTTCCCGAAAAAAACGAGATCCCAATCCAAGAAATTGAATCAATTATTAACGCTTCTTGCAAAGCGGCAGTAACACAAAATATTAAGGGAAAAGACTTAACGCCTTTTTTGCTAAAAGACATCTTGGGTAAAACATCCGGGAGAAGCTTGGAAACAAATCGGGCTTTAGCGATTAATAATATTAAACTCGGGATAAGTGTTGCAAAAGAATTGGCCTAATCTAAAGATGCGCCTGCGCAGACACCATTAAACCCGGCTTGGCAAAGTACCGCTGGTCTTGATATAAATATAAAAAATATCTCTTTTGTTAAATTCCATCATTTTATTGAAGGGTTGCGTTTTTGTTTATTTAGTTTTTATAAAATAGAGACTTAATTTATTTGCCGATGAAATACATTATTACATTCCTTTTATTAACCCTGTCCCTACGAGGCCAGTGAGCACTGTGAAGTAATCCATCATTGCCGGTCGGCAATTCTGATCGAGGCGTGGGCCTTTGGGCTGGACAGATTATGGTTGGCCTTGATAATTCAAACCAATACATAGACTGGTGGCACGAAGCCATCCCTGGATCTGGTGAGGGGTTTGACCATGAGGGCACATTAACATCTGTTATTATCAACCCATCTTTAACTATCGGTCTGTCCAATTATTGGAATATAACCATTAACAAAACCCTTGGCCGGCGAACCATGACGTGGGCAGGGGACACAACAACGATCCATCATCGAAATGAGGGCACAGAAAGTAATTTTATCAATGCGATCGGGGGATATCTTGGCGATACAAAACTTATGCTTCGCTACCTTGTTTTCAATGACGGTCAGGGACCTGGGAAGCGTTTGTTTTTAGGTGGTGGATTTATTTTACCATCTAAGAACACATTGTCGTCTGATCCCTTTTTTCTGAGTGGTAATGAAAAAACAGACCATCGTCATTTTGCCTTAAGCGATGGGGTTTATAAGGGGTGTGTCGAAATTCAATTGTTTAAAAAGAAAGTGACAAACCCTGTTTTCGTGGGTGGAACAATTTATGTTGAAAAGGTTCTCTCAGAGAATGACTATGGTTTTAAGGCATCTGATATATACGATCTTTCTCTCACTGCATTTTCTAAGAAAATTACTGCAATAAACGGATCATTGGGCACCAACGTTGTTGCGCGACATACAACAACTGCTTATTGGAATGGATTTGAAACCCCAAATTCTCGAGCAACGGTGGTAACGGTTGGATTTGGTGGATTGTGGAACCTGGATGTGGGTGGTATAAGTTTAAATATCCAGAAACCCTTTTTTATTGATGGTGTTTTTTCGGGGATTGAGGGTGAACTAGATCAACGAGTAGGTGTATGGCAGGTAAGCATGAGCTATAGGCGCTTGTTGGACTTTTCTATCCCTTGGCTGGATCCCTTGAAGTAGGGTTTTAAAATATATTTCTCACCCCAAACAAAGCGGTGCCTAATCGTACCATGGTTGATCCCTCTTCAACGGCAATTTCATAATCGCCGCTCATACCCATAGAGAGTTCAGTCATATTAGATTGATTGACCGCTTGGTTGATTCTTGATTTCAAAGTCCGTAGTTGTATAAATGAATCTCTAATCTTTTTCTTGTCTGCAGCAAGAGGCCCTACAGTCATAAGGCCTTCTATATTAATGCTGTGTAGATTAAAACATTCGGCAATTTCATCTATTTGGTTTGGTGAAAATCCATGTTTTTGAAGTTCGCCGCTCGTATTAATCTCTAAAAGAACGGGAACTGTTCTTTTCCGTTTTAATGCAGCGTTCGAAATTTTTTTTAGAAGTTTAACTGAGTCTACTGAATCAACCGTGTCAAATAATTCAAGACATTTATTAACTTTATTGGATTGGAGATGCCCGATGAAGCGCCGGGAAATATCTGGCATCGTATCAAAGGATTCAAATTTTTTAGATGCCTCCTGTATTCGGTTCTCGCCTATGGATGTTGTTCCTGCATCATAGCATTCTTGAATCAATGAAAATGGATGGGTTTTTGTAATGGCTATAAGCTGAACGGGGTGACTAAAGCCACCCCGTTTTTGTGCTGATTCAATTTTGGATCGAATCGATTTTATCGCGTCTTTGAGACTCATTCTTCTCCGGTTTGGGGTAGGTTGTCATCAATAGAAATTTGGGCATCTTCCACTTCTTCTTTGCTGGTTGCTGCATCTTCGCTGATAACGCGCGTAATTGATGATATGCTTGCGCCATCGTCTAATTTTACCAATTTCACACCCTGGGTCACGCGGCCGATTGTCCGGATCGCCGCTACAGGTTGACGCATCAAAACACCGGAGTCAGTGATGACGATTAAGTCGTCCGAGTCCACCACCTCCATAATGTTTACCATTTTCCCGGTCTTTTCTGTACAACGCATGGTCATGACCCCCTTACCGCCCCTGGTTTGAGTGCGATATTGAATCACGTCGGTGCGCTTTCCCATGCCTTTTTCAGTAGCAACTAAAATAGTTCCTTCCCGGCGAACCACAAGCATTCCGATAACATAATCTTCTTTCGAACTTAAGGTGATGCCTTTTACACCCATGGTTTTACGCCCGCTTGCTCGGATATTATTTTCAGAGAATCGGATCGACTTGCCTTCATAAGTTCCCAGAAGAATATCGTGTTCACCATTAGTGATTCTTGCTTCAATGAGTTTGTCGCCTTCTCGAATTTCAATGGCATAAATACCGCCTTTTCTCGGATTACCATAAGCAGACAAAACAGTCTTTTTCACAATCCCATTTCGTGTAGCCATAGCAATATAGTGGTCATCATCAAACTCCTTCACGCTCACAAAAGCTTCCACCTTTTCGCCAGGCGCACAGCCAATCAAATTCACAATGGCGCGGCCACGTGTAGCGCGGCCACCCTGAGGAATATCATAAACTTTTAACCAATAACATTTTCCCTGGTCCGTAAAAAAGAGCATATAGTTGTGGGTGTTGGCAATAAAAAGGTGTTCAACAAAGTCTTCATCTTTGCTCATTGCGCCCTGAACTCCTCGGCCACCTCTTCGTTGTGTCCGATACGTGTTTAATGCGGTCCGCTTGATATAGCCCCGATGAGTAACAGTCAACACGACCTCCTCTTCAGCAATCATGTCTTCCATGGTAAAGTTGGAATCCACTGGAATAATTTCTGTTCGGCGCTCATCGCCATATTGTTCTTGAACATCCAACAATTCTGCCTTAATAATATCCATCCGCTGGCTACGGTTTTCTAAAATGCCCCTTAAATGACCAATGACTTTTATAACTTCGCGATATTCGGCAACTACCTTGTCTACTTCAAGACCCGTTAGCTTTTGCAATCGCATATCTAAAATAGCTTGAGATTGTATTTCAGAAAGATTAAACCCGTTCATAAGTCCTTCTTTCGCCTGGGTTGGATCTTTGCTGCCGCGAATTATTTTAATTATTTCATCAATGTTGTCTAGCGCAATTTTTAACCCTTCTAAAATATGTGCCCGCGCTTCAGCTTCTTTTAAATCAAATTCTGTTCTTCGCACCACAATTTCATGGCGAAAGTTTACAAAGTGATTTAAAATGGTTTTGAGAGGCATAATTTTGGGGATGCCGTCCACCAGTGCGAGCAAAATAATTCCAAATGTATCTTGAAGTTGGGTGTGTTTATATAGTTGATTCAAAATGACTTCCGGCACTGCATCGCGTTTTGTTTCAATCACAACCCGGATACCGTCTTTATCTGATTCGTCCCGGAGATCTGTAATGCCCACAATTTTTTTATCCCGAACAAGGTCTGCTATTTTTTCGACCAAGTTTGCTTTATTGGTTTGATAGGCGACCTCTGTAATAACTATACTATCTTTCCCATTTTTGTTTGTTTCAATGTGGGCCCGTGCGCGCATTTTTATTTTTCCGCGGCCAGTCGCATATGCATCTTTTAATCCATCCATACCCATAATAAGTCCAGCTGTTGGGAAATCTGGCCCCTTAATATGTTGCATTATTTCATCAGTGGTAATATCTTCATTCTCAATCAGAGCGACCAGCCCATTAATAATTTCTTTAAGGTTGTGGGGTGGGATTTTTGTGGCCATCCCAACCGCAATTCCCTCGGAACCATTCACCAAAAGTGTTGGAACGGTCGATGGCAGTACAGTTGGTTCTTTTAGTGTTTCATCAAAATTTAGATCCCACTCTACTGTATCCTTATCCAAGTCTCTTAGCATCTCGCTAGCCATTCTTGTCATGCGAGATTCTGTATAGCGCATAGCGGCAGCATTGTCACCATCAATAGAACCGAAGTTTCCCTGCCCATCCACCAATTCATATCTCATGGAAAAACTCTGGGCCATACGCACCAACGCATCATAGACAGAACTATCACCGTGGGGGTGATATTTACCTAATACATCACCAACAATACGAGCACATTTTTTATACGGACGATTCCAATTAGATCCCAGCTCACTCATTCCAAATAAAATTCTGCGGTGAACTGGTTTTAACCCGTCCCGTACATCTGGCAAGGCCCGAGAAACTATAACTGACATGGAATAGTTAAGATAGCTCTCTTTCATTTCATCTACGATGTCTCGTGGAAGCGTGTTGTCTCTATTAAAATCAACCATAAATATTTCCTAAAGTTTAAACGTCAAGATTGACGACAAATTTTGCATTTTTTTCAATGAATGTTCGGCGAGCTTCTACGTCGCTTCCCATGAGGTTTTGGAATGTTTCAGCTGCTTCACTCGCGCTTTCTACGGTAACCCGCAACAAGGTTCTACGCTCTGGATCCATCGTGGTTTCCCATAATTGCCCTGGGTTCATTTCACCCAAACCCTTGTAGCGCTGAATGGTTACTTTTGTTTTTTTGTTGTCTTTGTTCATCCTTTCAATGATAAGATCGCGCTCATTATCATCATAGGCGTATGCTTCTTTTTTACCTTGGGCGACTCGATATAATGGAGGGAGAGCAAGGTAAAGATAACCACCGTCAATAACTTCTTTCATTTTTCGATAAAAGAACGTCAGTAAAAGGGTTCGGATATGAGATCCGTCTACATCTGCATCGGTCATAATTATTATTTTATGATAGCGAAGTTTTTCAATATCTAAATCTCCGGACGACCGTTCGCCGCTTTCATCTTCAGAGCCGCCAAAACCGGCGCCTAAGGCGGTGATCATAGATTGAACCTCGTTATTGGACAGTAGTTTATCAATTCTGGCTTTTTCAGAATTAATCACTTTACCGCGAAGAGGTAAAATAGCTTGTGTGCGCCTATCGCGACCTTGTTTTGCTGAACCACCAGCTGAATCGCCCTCAACGAGGTATAATTCACAAAATACAGGGTCCCGATTAGAACAATCCGCCAACTTGCCGGGGAGGGATGAGCCGCCTAATGCGCTTTTTCTGCGAATCAATTCGCGGGCTTTTCGGGCGGCGCTTCGGCTCCGGGCTGCCAAGAGGGCCTTTTCAATTACACGGCGACCAATAGATGGGTTCTGTTCTAAAAAATCCAATATGCCTTCATACACAACCGTATCCACAATGCCTTTTACATCGCCATTTCCAAGCTTGGTCTTGGTTTGTCCTTCAAACTGGGGCTCTGCTACCTTAATACTAATGATAGCAGTTAGGCCTTCCCTGAAATCTTCACCCGAAAGAGTAATCTTTTCATTTTTCTTTGCCTTGATCAAGTTGTTTTTTGTGGCATGATTATTCATAGCCCTTGTTAGTGCGGACCGGAAACCGGAAAGATGTGTTCCGCCCTCAATGGTATTAATATTGTTCACAAATGTAAGAATGTTGTCGTTATAGGTGTTGCCATAGCGCATAGCTACTTCAACCGGAACTTCCCCGTCGTCTTTACTGACAGTAATGATCTTGTTGTGGAGCGGATTATTATGTTCATCTAAATATTTAACAAAATCGCTTAGTCCACCGTTGAATTTGAATGAATCCGACTCGCCATCTTCTGTTCGTTCGTCTTTTAAAATAATCTCAAGACCACTGTTCAGATAAGCAAGTTCGCGGAGTCGGTCAGCGATAATATCATATTCAAAAACAGTGGTTTTAAAAATAGTGTCATCCGGATAAAAACATACTTTTGTACCTGTTTTTTTCGCCGTGCCTGTTATTTTTAATTCATTTTGGGGATCGCCTATTTTATAGTCCTGGCGATGAATTTTTCCGTCCCGCCTTACCTCCACCCACAACCATTCTGATAGGGCGTTTACAACTGAAACACCTACGCCGTGGAGACCGCCGGAAACCTTATAAGACCCCTTGTCGAATTTTCCACCTGCATGGAGAATGGTCATAACAACCTCTACTGCTGGTTTCTTTTCTTCTTTGTGTATGTCCACCGGTATACCGCGACCGTTATCTTCAACTGTTACAGAGCCATCGGCGTTAAACACCACAGTTACCTTGGTACAATATCCCGCCAGGGCTTCATCAATAGAGTTATCTACAACTTCATACACAAGGTGATGAAGGCCGCGTTTACCTACGTCTCCAATATACATGGCCGGGCGTTTTCTTACCGCTTCCAACCCCTCTAATACTTTAATGTTATCGGCGCTATACTGTGCTGTTTGTTCTAATTGTGCTTCTTCGCTCATATGAAACGGATATCCTTAATCACTTTTTTATTTAATTTTTTATTTAGGTTTTCTACAATTATTTTTTTTTGGAAATGTAGCTCCTGCCGCCATGCGGGTGTTTCTGTTTTGATGGTCAATATGCCATGTTGAACATCCACTGGGGTTGCGTTTTTTGATACATTTTCACCTACAACATTCGCCCATGCTTCCATGGCGTTTTGCTGGGCGACTCCTTTTTCGAGTCCGGATGATTTTAAAAACTTTTTGAGTGGTCCACCAATATGCTGCATTATCGTTCCAAGTGGTAGGTGTTATTTTCTTTTTCCCCAGATAACAAACCGCTTTTTTCTACATTCAAAAGGTCTGTTGTGGTTACAATTGTTTGAACAGGCTCACCGGATTCAGTTTCTAGGCCCTGCAAAAGGGTGACTATTTTTTTACTTCTTTCTAGGTCTAGTTTGGCAAAAAGATCATCCAACAAAAGCGTAGGGTGGGTACCGGTATTTTTGCGAACAAAAACTAATTCAGCTAATTTTAATAAAACCAATGAAAGCTTATGTTCTCCTTGGGACCCAAAATTTCGAAGATCGCGATTGTTCCAAGCTAGGGCAATATTGTCCCGATGTGGCCCAAAAGTTGTTCTGCCTAATGCAATGTCTTTTTTTTGAGAATTTTTGATTTTGGTTTGATAAGTATCCAGTGATGGAATTTTGTCTGGGTATGTTATTTCAAATTGAATCTCTTTATCATATCTCCCAACAGTGGATTTAAGATTTGTTTTAAAACTATTCATAAAACTAAATCGAATCTCCCAAAGCTTATATCCTGTTTCGATTAGTTTTTCATCCCAACTTTGCAGGTTTTCTGCTTGTTGACCGTTCTCTTTCACGTTCAAAATTGCAGCGTTCCGCTGCTTTAATACGCGACTATATTGTTGTAGTGTGTCCACATAGTTTTTAGATGACATTGAAAACATTTTATCAAAAAACTTTCGACGCTCTGCCGGGGCGCCTTTTGTTATAGATTGTTCCTCTGGCGAAAGAATAACCACATTGTTTCGGCCGATTAGCTCTTTCCGACCAGATAAAGCATTCCCGTTTAATTTTAATTTTTGCCCCGAAGACCTATTGACTTGTATGGCCACTGTATCGGGGTGTTTATTAGATAAAAAGTCGCCCCGAATTATAAGTAATTCATCAGAGCCTCTAATCATTTCTCGTTGTTTGTGAGTGCGGAAGCTTTTTCCAAAAGAGAGCGTATGGATTGCTTCTAATACAGCTGTTTTTCCTGAACCGTTTTCACCCCAGATCACTGTGAGGCCCCGAATGAAAGTGAATTCCCGTATATCATGATTTCGAAACGAAACCAATTGAAGGAGGTGAATAGACATCCGATAATAACAACCGGAGGGTTAATCATTCAAGCGAATGGGCATTAAAAGCATTAAACTGTCAATGTGGTCTTCCGTTGTTTCTGGGCTGAATAATGCAGCGCTGATGGATGTACTAAATTCCGCTATCACCTTATCCCCAGAAACGTGGGAAACAACGTCTTTTAAGTATTCTGCGTTGTAACCTATTGTTAGAGAATCCCCATCAAATTCCACAGGTATTTTTTCTTGGGCTTTGGATGATTTTTCGGGGTCTTCCGTAGTAACCCTACAGGATGTTGCGTCCAAATTCAGCGCAACCTGATGGGTTGACTTATTGGAAAAAATAGAAACACGGCGAATGGCGCCCAATAGCATGCCTTTGTCCGCCTGCATAGTTTTTTCATTTTCCTTTGGAATCACGCTTTCATAATCAGGAAATCTTTCGTCAATAATCCGGGTCAACACCATGTCGTTATCCACTTTGGCTGTGAGGTGGTTTTCGCCAATCAATAGGGCAACATTACCGCTGGACACTTGAGTTGACATAAAAGCGAGAAACTTCCTAGGAACAATCATGTCGCCGCTAAACCCGTTTGAATTAAAATCTTTACGGGTGTATTTCACTAATCTGTGGCCATCTGTGGAAACAGCCGTTATCCCATGATTTCCGAATCGGAACAGTACGCCGGTCAAAGAAGGTTTCAATTCGTCCCTACTAACGGCAAAGGATGTGGCATCAATAATATTTTTCAACATTTCACCCGACACATCAATGGGTTGTGATCCGGGCGTGTCCGGTATAGCGGGAAATTCGTCCGCCGGTTTCGCCATAAGATCGTATTCACCTGTATCGGTAGTAATGGCCACGCGATCCTTATCGTCTACAGACAAAGTAACACGGGTTTCTGGAAGCTCATTTGTGATATCTAAAAGCGTTTTTAAGGGCAGGGCCGTAGCGCCAGCTTGTTCCAAACTTACTGGTATTTCGACCTGAATGGTGATTTCTAGATCGGTGGCGCGAAGGGTGGTTTTTTCTTCAGATGCTTCTAATAAAACACAGCCTAAAATAGGGAGGGTGGAGCGGGTTGGTGTAGCCTTGGAAAGTTTTTGTAACGCTTGTTGCAGTTCTGTTTTGGATGTGGAAAATTTCATTGAAATCCTGTCTTAAATATCGATGTGTAATGAAATGGTTCTTACAAAGGTAAGTGAGCCTGTAAAGCTACCTAAATCGACCTTTTTTTAAAAAGGGTTTTTCGGAGTTATTTAAATGATTTTAATAAAGGCATTGCACGAGTTGTCTCCCTTAAAACACAAACCAATCCAATACTATATGTCTTTTTGAAACAATGTTTGTTTTCATCGCATCGTGGATGGCGATGTATAATCATTTATACCAACTGTGATCTTGGGTAAAAATATTTCACACCACTAAGAGGGTGCGGGCATTGGTTAGTCTCGTATTTTAAAAGACCATGTAAATTCAAACAATGCAGTGGTTTCACCATCGCCATTTGATCCAACGGACCTTCCTGTGGCAATTTGAGGTTCACCTGTTTTAATCGCTCGCCCTACAGCTTTGTCAAATTCAAGCCAGTTATTGCAGGTAAATGTGGTAATGCCTGTGGCTTTTTTTACAAATTCTGCATGGGTGGCCACCAAAATCACAGCTATGCTTTTTTCCTTTCCTTTCGTAGCCAAAAGCGCATAGGCGCCCGTGCTTAATTCTGCTGCCATTCCAAGCACAGCCCAAAAGGTGGACCTAAATGGGTTTTTATTCAGGTAACTATACTTAACGCAAGTAACACATTTTAATTCATTAAGTTCAATAATTTTGAATCCAGTTAATAATGCTAGTGGCAATTTTTGAATTGCATAAGCTTTGAATAAAAATCGGTTGGTCATTTTGCTGCAAAATGTCTTTTGGGTTTCATTCATTTTTTAAAGCGATGTTTGTTTTGTTGTGGGGCAGCTTTAACCATCATGATCGATGCGATATACGCCCACTTTGTTCTTTTTTCCTTTGACCTTGATGGGTTCTAGCTTTTTATAAGAATAGTGCTTTTGGGTTTCTTTCCACACAGATGAAGATACCAAAATTTCTCCCGGGCCCGCAGCAGAACAAAGTCTGGCGCCCAGGTTTACCGTATCACCAATTACGGTATAATCCATCATGTCTCTGGAGCCAATATTTCCCGAAACAACAATCCCTTTATTTATGCCCATCCCCGCTAATATGGGCTTTTTTCTTTGTTTTGTTCTTTTGGCGTTCAAAACATTAATTTGTGACTGCATTTCCATGGCCGTAGCTACCGCCCGGAGCGTATCGTCTTCGTTAGACGTGGGTGCGCCATAAACCACCATAAGCTCGTCTCCAATAATTTTATCAAGAGTGCCGTTATGCTTAAAAACAATATCTATCATTTCAGAAAAATATTCATTTAGGGTGCTAACAACGTCTTCTGGGTTCATTTTTTCAGACATATCTGTAAACCCGCGTATGTCGCTGAACAAAATAGTTACGTCTCTTTTTTCCCCGCCCAGATTTAATTTGGCATCATCGTCCAACAGTTCGTCCACAACCTGTTTCGACACATAGCGCTTAAATGTGTTTTTTACTTTGCTTACGTCTGTAATGTCCTCAATTGCAACGACCAATCCTCGAACGCTTCCGCCTGGGTCAATACGTGGAGCTACAGACACATTCACAACGGCTTCTTTAGATACGGTTAAAAAGGGCATGTTTATTTCAGAGTGTATTTTGTTTTCCATTTCTGTCATTTGAATTAAGCCAATAACATCCATGTCTTTTTCAAACAAATACATGTAGTGGTTTCCTATGGTTTCATCACTGTTCATTTTGAGAATATTCATCCCAGCCTGATTGATGGAGTCAATTTCGCCCAAAGGGTCTAGGGTTATAACACCGGTAGCAATGCTACCTAAAATGCTTTCATTGAATTGTTTTGCTTCTGTAATGTCCTTAAATAGGCGGGCGTTATCCAGGGCAACGGCGCCTTGGTTACAAAGAGCAGACAATAGGTCTAGGTCTGTTTGTGTAAAGGCATCCACTCCGTGTCGCGTTTCTTTATTACATAAAACCATATAACCAAGAACGTTCTCCTTGGCCTGAATGGGGGCGATGATGACGTGATCTTCGCCTAATTTTTTCTGCAGTGAATTTTTGTCTTCTGGCGTAAGAATTACTCCAGATTTTGAGTCTTCAATCTTTTTAAATATGGATAACTTTTTCGAAATAAGCGCATCGGAATCTTCCCAATTAAAAGACGAATTAGGTTCAAGAATGGGACTGTTTTCTTTTGGCATCAACATCATTCCTTTAGATGCATTCAAAATACCCACAGACCGCCATAGAATTTCTTCTCCCAGTTCGTCTACGTCTAAAACGGAACTAATGGCTACGCTGATATCAAAAAGCGTTTCCAGCTCTAAGAGTTTTAAATTAAGTAGCTTACCTTTTTCGTCAACATTTTTTATGAGTTCATAGTTGAACAACGCCTTCGTCAAGTGGTTGGAAACAATCTCTAATATTTTGATTTCAGCACTGGTGTAGGCTTCTCCCGTGAACTTTTTCCCCACACACAGGAGCCCAAACAAACGGTCTTTATGAAAAAGAGGCACTAGGGTCTTCCCGCTCAACTCTAAAATACATTTTTTTAATTCACTGGTGATCCACGAGGGGGGGGGTTCTAGCTCAATATGACCATACCGATGTTTTGCGGATTGGCTTGATAGTTTTTTAGGCGAAGAAAACGGTTTTCGTTTTTTCAATCCTTGAGATGCTAAAATAGACAGTTGGTCACTTTTTGGGTGATATAAAAAAATAGCGCCTTTCGACGCCATAACCGTCCCCAGCGTGAGCCGAAGAACACCCTTACCAACTGATGCAGATTGGTCTGCGTCAATAAGAATCTCCCCCAGTTCGTCTAGGGATGTTAAATAATAATCAAGTTGATCTACTGCGCTGACTTCAACCACAATAGATCAGTTGTTTATGCCATCCCATCCAAGCCTTCGGCTTCGCTAGAATACACGGTGGAGTATTTTGTAAGCCCCATGATGTTAAATGTTTTTTCAACAATGGGCGCCAGGTTGTAATATCCTAATTTGCCATCCACATCCTGAAGTTTTTCAATAATCTCAATTAAAATTGATACCCCTATACTATTTACAACCTTCGAGTTTTCCAGATTAAGTAGAAAATATTTTTTACCATCATCCATCTTTTCACAGCAGGCTTCTGATACTTTTTCACCGCCTACGTTGTTCAGGTAGCCCGTTGTTTCAATAACAACAACGTCTCCTTTTTCTCTAATATTTAAACTAAAATCCGACATTCTTTCTCCTTTATAATCATTATTTCTTTTTTGTCATGGTAACAGTTGTACCTTCGGGCGATGATTCAAATTCTACTGTGTCCATTAATTCTTGTATAAGTTGTAGTCCCCAGCCGCGCTTGTGGTCTGATCCCAGTTTTTCTTCTATTTTTGGAACCTTAACATTCGCTTGATCAAACCCCCTTCCTTTGTCCGTTACCTTTATTACTAGGGTGTCACCCTGAATCACAAAGTGAATTTCTACATTTCCAGAATCGCTTTCACTGTGTTCGAAAGCATTAATCGTGGCTTCAATGAGGGCCATTCCAATCTCGGCGGATTTCTCTTCATCCAAGTCCATGTGTTTAGCAACCACCTCTGCTGTTTTTATGGCGGCTAGCTCCATGTCTGGAATAATAGGTAATGTTAGTTCTACTTTAGGTGTTTTTTTGGGACTCATAATGTGTCACTTTTTTCTTTATTGGTGGGAATTCGTTTATGAAAATTATAGCGCAACTTCTTTAATCCAAAGCCCTACTTTTTCTTCACCACCACGATGGTAATGTCATCCTGGTTGCGCAGGTCTCCAAGCCAAGCCGAACCCAAGTCTAGTAGGGCTTGTTTTTGGTCGTTGGCGGTCTGGTGACCGTTCGCCTGGACGCAGTCCTGGACAGCTTGGTAACCTAACATGTCTTCTGTATGGTTGACTGCTTCCGGCAAACCGTCTGAAATAAAGACCAATGAGTCGCCCTGTTTAAATTCAAAATCCACAAGACTAAATGTTTCACCCTTGAAACTTCCTAGTGGTAGTCCCTCTAAAAGAATCTCGTCTACGTTGCCCGTGTCTTTATGGTAGTGATATGCCGGTGGCATGGCCGCAGATGTAAACTCAACCCGGCCTTCCCAAAAGCGAGCTACGTTAATCGCCATTCGATTCCAACCAAGATCAATGTTTTTAATAACCCTGTTGAGTCGCCTGGTAATGTCGTTAGGCGCAATAGACGGTGGAATACCATAAAGGCCGGCCTTGGTAATGCTTACCATCATACCGGCCGTCATGCCGTGGCCTGTGGCGTCTCCCACTACCACATATAAGCTTTCGCCATTACTTTGTGGAAAATAATCATAATAGTCGCCCCCAACTTCTGATGCGGTCTGGATGGTGGCGGCGATGTCTAGATTAAGCATGTCCGGGGTTGCTTTTGGGAGCATGTCCAGCTGGAACTGACGAGCTTCTTCCAGTTCTTCTTCCCTGTGTTGTTCTTCCATGGCGTGTGCTTGGAGCCGGCGCTGGCGTTTCACATAACCAAATATACCAAAGCCTGTTGTGGCAAAATACAGCATGTAAGCCCACCATGTTTTCCACCAGGGAGGTACCACCTGGAAATCAACACTTGCAATATTTCGACTTTCATAACCGTCACTGTTGTGTGATTTTATCTGCGCGGTGTATTTGCCGGGAGAAAACCCCTGAAACTCAATGTTCCGCCTTAGTCCATTGTCAACCCAAGAGTCGTGGTGTCCATCAACCAAAAATGAAAAAGTAGTTTCGGTGGGCTTGTAATATGATGGTGATGTGAAGGAAATATTAATCGTTGGGGTGGTGTGGGTTGCTTTTATGTTTTCTTTTTTTGTGGGGTATTTTTTATTGTTTTTATCAATAAGACTAACAGATTCAATTGAAACGAATTCCTCGTACTCGTTTATATAGATAAGGTCTTTATCAATATAATAGTGTCCGCCTACCCCCGCGATCATAGCGTTGCCGTTTTGCGTAGAGACCAAAGAGTTTTGAGATTCTATAAATGTTTCTAACCCCTCTTCCGTCGATAGGTTTTTTACTTCACCGTTAATGTGGTTAATAAGTGATGCCCCTCCTTTTGTAAGCGCCCACAACAACGAATCTGATGATGGCGCCAAAGAAATAATGTTGTTACTTGGCAGCCCATCTTCGAAAGTTATTTTATCAAATTTTTCACTGCCCAGATGTTGAAATATTCCATCGCCATTGGTTCCAATAAACATCCGACCGTTTTTTGGTTGAAGGCACGAAACAGAACTGGACGCAAAAGACTGTGGATCGTCGCTGTTATAAACATAGTGTTTAATTAGTTTTGGTTTTTCAAGCCGAGACATATCATACTCATAAAGCCCCGATTCTTCGCTCCCCACCCACGCCGAAGCACTATCTATATAAATACTTGATGCACCAGTGGGAAAATCTTTCATTATAAGTCTGTTTTCTCTATAGTCAAAGATTTCTCGAGAAGAGAGACCTACAGCAACAATACCGCTATTTTTTATTGATGCAAGTATGTAGTTCTGGTTTGCGCCTATAATATTGATGTCACCATCAAATGCTGCCAACTCCTGCGCCTTTCCGTCTGAAACGTGGTATATTTTTTTACTAAACAGATAAGTTTCGCCATCCGGCGTAACAAACATGCCGTTTAGATTGTCTTTTATCGGTGGATCGTCTATTTGATACACCTTGTTTATGCTGGATTTTCTTGTTTCAAAAACTGTTCCGTCAATATATATAAGGTGGTTGTTCGCTTTTTTTGTAAACAGGCTTTTTGATTTTCGGTTATTGTGTTTTATAAATGATGTGGGGGTTTCGGTGTTTGATCCGACAAATAAACCATCTTCAGACGCTATCCAAATGTTGCCTTCGGGGTCCAATAATATCTCTTCCGGAATAACCGGGGACGAGCCCCTTTCCCACAGCCAACGATCGTTTTCTTGCTCTACCATTATTATTTCAACGTCTTCCTTTGACCACAATATGTATTGATTGCCTCCCAAGTATAAAATTTCTGTTTTTGGGGTGGTATGTTTAATGGTTTTTAAAATGTTTTTATCACTATCAAGCAAAATAGACTTGCTTTTGCCCAGCGCCATAATGGTGCCATCTTGGTGCGTCTTTACAACTGCGTTGATGTGGTGATTGATAAGCTGTGTTGTTTTACCATCTGTTTCGTTATGCGCAATTAGGCCCGCGGAAGACCCTATCAATAATTCACTTTCTAGTTCAAGGACCGCAAGAATGGTGTCTCTTTGTACAAGTTCTGATTTCTCTTTATACAGCCTCTTGGCGCTTTTTGTAGAAAAATTAACCCTGTTTAGTCCGTTGGTGGTTCCAACCCATGCCATATTTTTCTTTGTAGAGACGGGAACCGTTTGAACCTGGCTGAAGCGTGATGATGAAATTGACATTGGGTCAAGAGGGTCAAACGAGAACAAGGATGTGGTCATTGTTTTTTTATCAATAACAAGTAGTCCGCTTTGCCGGGTGGTTACAATAAGCGAATCTCCAATATCTAATAAGTGCAATGGGCGGGAAATTGTCTTAAAACGAACGAAGTCATTATTAACCCTGTTATATAAATCAACACCCCTGTCGTTTAAGACCCAAACATTGTTTTCATTGTCAACGAAGATGTCCCACACCCTGTTGCTTGAAATTGTGGTCGTATCAAAAACATTTGATCTATAGTTCGTAATTCTAATACCGTCAAATCTATTCAGTCCTTCGTCGGTTCCAAGCCACATATAGCCCAAGCTGTCTCTTGCTACAGAGAGGATTCGTTCGGATGTTATGTTTGGTGGTGTGGTTTTTTCGAAGCTTTGTCCGGTTGCTCCGGCAACTACCGATAGTAACATAAAAACGAAAAACTTAGAGTGCGTGAACCACATCGTTCGTTTTATAGTTTTTGTAGTTGTTCCTGAGCAAGAACCTTAACGAGGGCAAGCTCTAAATAACTGAAGTTTTCGCTGGAAATTGCTGTTAGTATTTCTTTTGCTTCTTCTTTTTTTCCATTTGCCCTTAATGACAGGGCCTTGAAATAGTTGAAATACACATCTCTTTTGTCTCCTTTTCTAAAGGCCTGTTCAGACAGCTCCGGGTTTCCTTCCATAAGGTGAAGCATTCCCATGAGACCATAGTACCCATCAAAGGCTGTTGGGTTTTTATATGACCCGGCAAGTTTATTTAATTCAGAGAGCTTTTCTTTTGCGGATGAATAATTACCAAAAAGAATGTCGTTCCAGGCTTTATTATATGTTTTGAAAACCCTGTGTTCTTTTTTTCTTGATTCATCTTGAGACATCAATGCATATTTTTCATTTAGCCCTATTGCTTTGTCTAGGGATTTTTTTGCATCTGACTCCATTTGGTTGTGTGCATAACAAATGAATTTCAGTCTTTCAATTTGTCTAAGCTCCCAAAGCAAATATGATTCATCCAGGTTTTCGTTAACAACAAAGTCTCCCTCCATAGAATATAGATTGTCTAGTGCTCCTTCGAAGTTCCTTTGAAAAAGATATGATATGGTAATGAACTGTTTTATGCTTTTTTCAGTCTGAAAGTTTTTCACAACACCCAGCGCCTTTTTATATCTTTTTCTTGCTGCCTCAAAGTCTCCAGCAAACATTATATTGTGAGCAGACACATAGTTCTCAGCTGCTTCGCTAGTGGTTCCTTTGCTTAGCTCTACGGATTTATCATACAGTGGGATTGCTTTTTCAAACTTTCCAACCTGCCTATAGCAATTTGCTTTTGCGTGGTATCCGTGCGCCCTATTTGGTTTCATTTTTATTAACTTATTTGCGTATTCTAGTCCTTTGTTTATGTCCCTATCTTCTACTGGGAGTAAATAATAATATCCATATGTTATGTGTTGTCCGAACAGGTATGTGTATGCCTTATAGTTGTTTGGGTTTATTTCTATCGCTTTTTTAAAGGCTTTTTCAGAAAGGCCTAGTTCGTTTCTTTGTCCATGCGCTGTTCCCAGTTCATTATATGCTTCGTATGAGTTGGGGTTTTCATCAACTAGTTTCTTAATATAAAACAGGGCGCTATCTAGGTTTCCAGAATCTTCAAATTTATTTGCTTTAAGCATGTACTGCTCCGCCTTAGAAACACTATCAATCAACGAATATGCCTTGTTTCTGTTTTTCGTTCTAATGTTTGGGTCCGGGTGCCATCTCCAAACGCTTGCCATGGCAAATTGTGGATCAAGAGCTAGGGCGCTATCCAACATAGCCCACCCTTCTGGAAAATCTGTTGTCAAGTAATAATCCATAGCCCTTTTATAATATTCCAGCGCCTTCGGGGATGACGTTGTGATCGGAAGCTCAACAACTGTTTTTTTGGAACAGGCTGAAAAAACAAAAATCGTTATAAAAATAACGTTGAATAGTTTGTTCATTTTATTTTCCTTGTTGTATTCGTTTTAATTGTCGCAAACCTTATAAATCATTTTGTGAAAATTAAAAACCCTAGTTGTCTAGTCCTATGTATTCTTGGATATCACAATTCATTATATCTTCATACGGTGGTTTGGTGCTCTTGTATTTTTTGTTTTTATTGAGTGTTTTTTCTTTATGTAAAAAATACAACAGAGAAGAGAAAACATTCAATTGTGTATTTATACACAATTATTTAGAGCTTTTAAATAAAGCTTATTTAATAAACTAAAATATATTATTTATATAGGATGTGGATATGTGGAGATATGCCACCATCAAACACATCGACCACCTTTGTTTAAAAACAGATACCAACACTAACTAAAGAAAAACTTGATGTGTATAAGTGTAAAAGACGGTGGATAACTTTGAAGATATGCAGGTGTTTTTATGAAAAACCCGCTAAAAAGAAACGTAAGAAAGTTTTCCACCCGTTTTATAATAAAATGTGTATATCTTTGTGAGAACTAGCCTGATGTGATTTGAATATGAAATTTTTTACGTGCATTAGATATCCACCCCTGGTACCAATCCATCTTCTTTTTATTAAGCGCCATGGACTCTACTTCAGCCCAGTGATCTTGAAGGTTAGGTCTCCCTCCCTTTTTTAATCCACCAACCCAAAGCAAATGAAAACCAACTGACGAGTTGATAGGGGGACTACAAGACCCCAACTCTATATACTTAATAGCTTGGCCAATTTCTGGTACGGCATAATTGGTTGGATCAATCCAGCCAAGGTCTCCTCCAATGTCTGTTGTTGTTTTGTCTGATGAGTGTTTTTTTACAAGTTTTTTAAATTCATCCAGCGTGGTGGCGGAATCTTTTAAGGCAAAAGCCAAATTATAAGCACGCTCATTGTCGTCTTTAGTTATTTCAGGAGACATTAAAATATGTCGGACGCGAATTTTATCACCCTGTTTTTCAAGTGTTTCAAGAATATGATAACCAAACTCGGTCTCAATGGGGTCACTTACTTCCCCAAGTTCAAGAGTAAACGCCGTAGTTTCGAAGTTTTTAACTAACGAACCTCTTTTAACCCACCCAAGCTCTCCTCCGTTGTTTTTTGACGGATCAAGCGAATGCGTTTTTGCCATATCTGAAAAAGACGAACTGCCATTAATAATTTGAGATTTTAAATCAGAAAGAAAAGATTTTGTTTTTTCTTTTGCGGCCACCCCGGGCACTATAGGAACCTGTAAGTGTCGAACTTTGGCCATCATGGGCAACGCCGGGAGACTGTCTCTATATGTTTTATAAAACCTTTTCACCTCAGATCTCGTGATGACAATCGCGCTTAATAGTTGTTGTTGATACCGCTCAGAAATCATCCTGTCTTTCATGTCATACCAAAATTCACGCCTAAAATCCTTAATGGGTTGTCCCAGCGCATCTTCCGCCCGGCTTTCTCCCCCCGCCTGGGCTACTAACATCTGTATCTGTTGGTCTAGGGCTTGGTTTACTTCTTTTTCATCCACAACAATAGAGTCTATCTCGGCCATTTCAAGCATGATTTTTTGGTCTACCATGGACTGAATAACAGAGTTTTGTAACCGAATAAAAGCATCCGGGTTTGTTCTGGGGTCTATTTTGTTTTGAATAGCCGCCATGTTTACCATTTGGATTAAGTCACTTTTTAAAACAACATGATCCTCAACGATTGCCGCAACACCATCTATGTATTGAGCGTCTCCCTGAGAAAAGGAAAAGGAAACAATGAAAATAAATAATATTTTTTTACAGGTCATTTTTTATTGATAGTTTGAATTAATAAATAAGTTTGATTGCTTTTTTAAGCTATCCAACAGATTGGCCGCCAATACCACTTGCCTCTGTTTTAAAAGTCTTTGATAAATTTTATCATAAACATCTTCTAGCCCCGCCTTGCTGCCCTTTGTGTACTTGTTTATAATCTTAATAACGTGGTAGCCGCCCGCGGTACGTATGGGGCCAACAACAGCCCCTTTGTTGTTTTTAAAAATTGCGATATCTAGCTCCTTCAACAAAAAGCCCCTCATCACGGTTTTTTGTTCAACCCTATAAGTATCAAAAAGTTCATCCGTTGTATCTACTGTTTGTTTTTTTAATAACCTTGATCGAATTGACCGCGCGTCTAAGTGCTTATTTGTAAAAAAATGATAAACATATGCTTCATCATTTTGCCGAATAAACCCAAGCGGGTTTTCATCATAATATTTTCGAATATCAGAATTAGATATTACAACACCGTTTGATGTTTTTGTTTGAAGATAAGACCCTATCACAATTTTTTTGTAATAGCGGTCCCTTTCACCTGAAAGGCGACCATCCTTAAGGAGTCCGTCCCCTAGCGCCGCATCAAAATAAAGAGCGTTGTCCACCCAGTTGTGGATAAAGTTTTTGATCTGTTCACCTGTCCGGTTTTCGGGATGTAAAATTTTTTCAAGTTTTTTAACAGTTAATACTTGATCATTAACGCGAGCCAAAACAACAGAGTTGTCTTTTTCCCGAACAGAACAAGATGCTAAAAAACAACAAACACCAATGGTTAAAGTATTTTTCAAGACCCGTAAATTACTCGTTTTTTTTGTGTAAAAACAAACGTGAGCATTTCAATAATAATCGCATAGACGGACCAATTCCACCAGAAGAAAAAGACACAGACAGTTTCCCTGTTTTTGTTTTGCCAAAAGCGTGATTTACGCTTTCTGAAGCGCTGAACCGACCAAAAGATGAAAACAACTTATCAAGAGACGAATAGGGCCCAGTGTCGTCCAAAACAAGAACAACGCGCGTCCCATCAACAGACAACCTAGAAACAGATGTGTTTTTAAACAAGACCCGCGCTTCAGCAATAAACAATAAATTTTTTGTTTCAACCGGCACAGGCCCAAAGCGATCGCTTAATTCTTTTTTTATTTTTAAAATATCTTTGGTTGTTTTGGCTCGAGAAAAATGATTATAAAACTCCAATCTCTGGGCCGGGTTTTCTATATAACTTTCATTTATGAGCGCATCCTCGCCGAATGCAATGCTTGGATAACGAACATCGTCGCTGTTTTCCTTAATTAAATCCACCTCTGATTTTAAAAGGTTACAATACATCTCAAACCCAACAGATGAAATATGTCCGCTTTGTTTATATCCAAACAGGCTTCCCGCGCCGCGAATTTCAAGATCCTTCATAGAGATGTCATACCCAGACCCAAGAGACGTATATTGTTCAAGTGTTTTCAGTCGTCGGTGAGCGCCCTGCTCGAGTTGTTTTTTTGGAACGAGTAACAAGCAATGGGCCTGGTTTTGTCCGCGGCCCACACGGCCGCGTATTTGATATAACTGAGAAAGCCCAAAATTTTGAGCATCATTAACAATAATACAGTTGGCATTTGTTACATCCAGCCCGGATTCAATTATTGTCGTGCAGGCTAGAATATCAATTCCGCCATTAAAAAAAGACAATATCCTGGGTTCTAATTCCTTACTGCTCATTTGTCCGTGTATATTTTCAACTACGGCGCTAGGAAAGGCGTTCCGAAGTTTGTGTGTTAAAAAAGACAACCCATCAACTTTGTTGTGCAAAAAATAAACCTGACCACCCCTTGATAGTTCGCGTTCAATATATGCGCCAATGGCGTCCCAGTCAAAATAGCGCACAGTTGTCTCAATGGGCTTTCTTGATTTTGGGGGAGTTTGGATAAGGCTTACATCCCGAATTCCAACAAGGGATTGTTGAAGTGTCCGCGGAATAGGCGTTGCGGACAAAGTTAAAACATCCACCTGCTGTTTCATGCTCCTTATTTTTTCTTTGTGGCTCACGCCAAACCGATGCTCTTCGTCAACCACAAGAAGCCCAAGTTCAGGAATAACAACGTCTTGCGATAAAACTCGATGTGTGCCAATTAAAACATCTATCTCTTTTTTTTGCAACAAAGACAAGGTTTTTAGTTGTTCTTTTTTGGTTTTAAAGCGAGAAAGCAAGTCGATTTTTATTCCAAGTGGCCCCAATCTCTCTGTGCATGTAATAAAGTGTTGATCCGCAAGAATAGTTGTTGGACACAAGAAAACAGACTGTTTTTTTGACAACACAGATTTCATTATCGCCCGTAGGGCAACCTCAGTTTTTCCAAAACCAACATCTCCACAAATCAATCGATCTACGGGGTTTTCTTTATCCATGTCGCTTAAGACGTCGTTAATCGCCTTTTTTTGATCCAATGTTTCAACAAAGGGAAAAGAGCCCGCCAGCGCTCCGTCTAAATCATTTTCACGTGAATATTGAAAAAACCTCTTCTTTTTTTTGTTTGCGTATAATTCTATTAGCTCTTTTGCCACAAGACGAACGGCTTTTCGCGTTTTTGAAACGTCTGACAACCACTTCTTTGATCCTAAAAAAGAAACCACAGGGTCTTTCTTTGACCCGACGTATCGATGGATCAAATCCATTTTTTCTATAGAGACAAAAACGCGAGCATTGTTTGCATACTTAATCTCTATAGACTCTCTGGTGCCTGACGTGCCGCTTTGTATGGTTAAACCTAGAAAAACACCCACTCCAAACAACCGGTGGACAACATAGTCTCCCACACCAAGACTAGATATATCATTTAGGGTTAACTGTTCGTGTTGTTCCGATGATTTAGGTGCCCATTTTTGAATGGACCATTTTTTATTCAAAATATCTGACGAGGCAAGGACGCCTATTTTACAAAAAGTAGAGAAAAACCCCCTTTGTATGTTTCCACCTACCCACACTGCGTTTTTAAACTCACCGCCCAAAATACTTCTGTCGCTATCGTTTCCAACAATATATAAACCACCTAACGCACTCAGGGCGCCGCTCTTTATCTGGGATATTCTTTTTGTCAAAAGGCGACTTTTAAAACGAACAGGCAAACATCCCAAATTCACAACGCTCTCATCGGGGCCTGGACATAGACCAATCCCGTCGTTGCGATGAACATAATCAACAACAATGGAAGAGTCTGCATAGTCCATAATATTTATATAATCATCGACAGACGCAGCAGAAGCGAATCCCTTAATATTAAGCTTGGTAATTGTTTTTGTGGTTAGTTGTGTTGATGGATCAAAAATAAAGACGTTTTCTACTTTGTCAAAATCAAAGACCACACGGACGGGGAGTCTAAAATATATGGGAAAAATGTCTAATATATCACCCCTCCAGGCAAAGTCTTTCGGCTCGGTCACGGTGTCCGTTTTTTTAAACCCCCAAGAATACAACCGGTCAATAACGTCATCTCGGTCCATAGTGTTTCCGGGAGAAATAGACATTGACGAAAGCGTCGAAGACGAGTTAATTGAAATGTTTTTTTCTTCCAAAGATGTGCGAGTTGCCACACACACATAAAACGATGTGTTTTCCGATAGTTTTATAAGCGCCTCTTCACGATAGCGCTCACTTTCAATATTAAAACCAGGAACCTTTTCGCTTAGGTCGGGTGTTGGGTAAAAGAGAAAACGATCCGGCCCAAGACCAATAGCTAACAAGTAAAAAGAATAGGCCGCTTTTTCGTTTTTAAATGATATAAAAACATTTGTTTTTAATTTTTGTGCCGCAACATAAAGAAACAACGCCGCAGCGTCAGCGGTTAATTGATTAAGGGATGTGCCGCTCCCAAAGTCTTCAAACAGGCTATCTGGAAAAACAGAATAAATATCGGAGCCATTGACGGTTGTTTCACGTGAAACCATGGGCTACCCAGACAGGTTTACAAGAAGAATAGAAATATCTGCGGGGGTAACACCCGATACCCGCATTGCCTGCCCAAGTGTTTCTGGGCGGACAAAAGAAAGTTTTTCCACCGCTTCGCTAGAAAGGCCAGCAAGCCCACCATAGTCTAGCTTGTTAGAAATTATTAATGATTCGTTTTTTTTGTGTTTTTCCAAATCATTTAAATGGCGCTTGATATATCCCTCATATTTTATTTCAGCCTCGATATCAAGCAACAACTCATTAAATGACCACTCTGGAAGCGCCCCACTGTGTGATAAAAAAGTATCAGGAAAATCAAAAATTGAACACTCGGGCTGCTTTAAAACAGTTTTCGCCGGTTTTGGGTGGTTAATTTTAATATTATTTTGAAGGGCGCCTGGGCTTATTGACATATTAAGATTGTTTAAAATTGTTTGTTTTTTTATAAGCCTAGTTCTTGTTTGAGATAGGGCGTCAACGCTTAAAAGAGAGTGTTTTTCAGCAACGTCAATCAGGCGCTCATCCGTGTTAGAATATCGGAGCATCAGCCTGTATTCAGCCCTAGACGTAAACATCCGATAGGGCTCCAGAGTGTCCTTTGTAATTAAATCGTCTATCATTACCCCCACGTAAGATGAAGAGCGAGACAAAACAAGGTTCTCCACACCAGAAACGGTTAGCGCAGCATTAATCCCAGCAATAAGCCCCTGGGCTGCCGCCTCTTCGTATCCGGACGTGCCATTGACCTGCCCAGCAAGAAATAATCCAGAAATGTCTTTTGTTTCTAGGGTTGCCTTGAGTTGTGCTGGTGGGAAAAAATCATATTCTATAGCATAGCCAGGTCTTAAAAACTCCATAAGGCCCAAGCCCGGTATTGTTTTTAAAGCATCCAACTGAACATCTTCAGGAAGACTGGTTGAAAATCCGTTTAAATATATTTGATCAGAGTTTTTCCACTCTGGCTCAAGAAAAAGCGTATGCGACTCGTGGTGAGAAAATCGATGAACCTTGTCTTCTATTGACGGACAGTACCTTGGGCCTGCACCCGCAATATCCCCAGAGAACATGGGCGAACGGCCGACGTTTTCTTTAATGATATTGTGTGTTTCTTTGTTGGTACGAAGCGTATGACAGGGCTCGTTTGGAGGGTTAAAGCTGTGCGTTTGATAGGAAAATGGCACGGGAAATTCATCACCAAGGGCAACGCTTGTCTTGTTCCAGTCAATAGAGTTTTTGTTCAGCCTAGGTGGAGTTCCTGTTTTTAGGCGCCCAGTCCTAAACCCAAGAGCCTTAAGAGACTCGGTAATTCCAACGGACCCATCTTCCCCCATTCTTCCTGCTAAAATTTTTCTTTCTCCCACGTGTATTAGTCCGGATAAAAACGTACCACACGTTAAAACGACTGTTTTTCCAAAAACAGAAGAGCCGTCACGCAGAGAAACGCCAGAAACCACATAGCTGTCCACCAAAAGCTCAATCGCTTCACCCGTGAGAACATCAATGTTTTTATTATGTAATATGGCAGACGCCACAAGGGTCTCATACTGGCGCTTATCAACCTGCGCACGCGGAGACCAAACGGCCCGACCCTTAGACTTGTTTAAAATTTTAAACTGTAAACCCGATTTGTCGGCCAGGCTTCCCATAAGGCCTCCCAACATGTCAATTTCGCGAACCATTTGACCCTTGGCCAAACCCCCAATTGCCGGATTACAAGACATTCTCCCAATGGCTTTTTTATCCATTGTGATCATTAAGACCGAACAGTTCAGTTTGGCCGCTATGTTGGCCGCCTCAACACCGGCGTGCCCACCCCCCACAACAATAATATCATATTTGGTTTTTTGTTTCACGTGAAACTATTTACCAACACAAAAACCGGAAAACACCTTGTGTAAAATATCATCGACAGTTGTTTTTCCCAGAAGCGCATCTATGTGGTCAATGGATTCCCGAAGTTCAAACGCAACAATCTCTAGTTCTGGGCTATCTTCGTTTAAGTGTTTTAAGGACGCTTTTAAACTGTTTGCACAATCTGCAATTGCAACTTTCTGCCGCCTTGTTGTTAAAACGACGTCTGAATGAGATGTGTTTTTTGAAATAAGTTTTTGTGTAATAACCCTTTTTAGACCGGCAACCCCGTCGCCCAACAAAGCAGAAACGGGAATAATGTCAGTCAGGTTTTTCGGTGGGGCAGCAAGGTCTACCTTATTAAAAACGATAACCGTATTATTTGTTTGTGTTTTTGCGGCAACATCGCCTTCGCTGGTTACAACATTTATTAGAAGATCTGCGTTTTTCATTTCATCGTAAGACCTTTCAATTCCCGCAGATTCAATGCCGCTACTCGCGCTGCGAATCCCGGCCGTGTCTATAAGCGTGACCGGAATTCCACTCAACACAATATCGGCCTCCACAGTGTCACGGGTGGTGCCGGGCACATGGCTGGTAATGGCGCGGTCTTTTTCAAGGAGAGCATTAAGCAGGGTAGATTTCCCCACGTTGGGGTTGCCGTAAATTACAACGCGGGCTCCGCGATTGAATAGGTGCCCATCTGCGTAAGAAGCAATAAGGTTTTCGCAAGATAATATGTTGTTATTAAT
>MPSY01000081.1 GCA_001901525.1 Methylococcales bacterium OPU3_GD_OMZ
AAATTTAACAGAAAATACACTTATCATGCTGTCCTATTTATGGGGGCCACTTCTTGAAAAGAGTTATAGAAGCGGCTTAATATGATAATTATTCTTAATAGTTTGAGTGCTATTGCTACCGTCATGATTCATTATGAATTCTTACGTGTTATGGGTGATAAGTTAACGCAACGGACTGCGAACTGACATTTGACTATTGTTTTGGGTACTCGTTTTTTTAAGTTAAAAAGGCATTAAAACAAAGAATGGTTTATTAACTTTTAAACATCTCCATTTTTTTGTAGGAGTATAATTTTGGGAGCGGGGCCTCGTTAAAGACTACCTGTGGAGTGGTTTGGATGTAACGAGTGCGTAAAGTGTAGATGGAAAAGTGATAAAGTGGCAGTGTTTTAAAACGTAGGTTGAGTTTCTAAATGGCCATGGTATAATTGCCCCTCGTTGTTTCTGGGTATTTTTTTTGCAGCTTATTTTCTGTCAGTGTTGACAATAATCAGCCCATTTTATAAAAGAGTTTAAATCAGGTAACTGACTGATTTGTAATATTTTATTCTTTATTTTAAGTGTTCTAATAAAAAGTAAGACGTTAGTCTGGTTCCTGCGGCATCTTGTTTTTTAGGTTGACTGAAGAGTAATAATAAAGGATAATAACTAGTTGTTATGCGCCCGTAGCTCAGCTGGATAGAGTACTCGGCTACGAACCGAGCGGTCGGGAGTTCGAATCTCTCCGGGCGTGCCATAAAAATTAATCCCCTGTAGCTCAGTTGGTAGAGCGGGTGACTGTTAATCACTAGGTCGGCGGTTCGAGCCCGTCCGGGGGAGCCATATAAGTACAAATGAAAAGGTTTGCAGGTTATCTTGCAAACCTTTTTTATTTTCTGCTGTGCGTGAAATTGATAAGATGAGTCGGGAATTAGAACCCAGGGTATTGTTAAGACCATCAGCGAGTATTTAAGTGAGGTATTAATGGTTTGTTTAGGCTATTTGAATCGACTTTTTTTATTGGCGATAGTCTCGACAGTGTGCTTGGCTGAATCTGATTTTAATGATTCGTTTTCCTTACGTTATGAAAAAGGGTTGTCACTATCCACATTGGTTGAAAACACGCTAGCTAAATCACCGGATCAACTTTGGTTAGAAGCATTAGAATCTGAGGCTAATGCGTTACGTAAAAGAAGTGATAGTTGGGTGGCCGGTGCTGCGAGCGTGGCATTGGGTTATCAGGAGGCCTCTAGTGGTACTCTGCATTACATCGATGGAGGTGTTAGCGTGCCGCTATGGCATTGGGGGCAGCAGGATGCTGAAGCACTGATAGCAGACAAGGCCGAGCAGGGGCTCTTTGACCAAGCCATTCATGTTAAGTTACAGATGGCAGGACTTATTCGGGCCGTCTTATGGGACTTGGCTTTAGTTGAATGCAAATTAACAGAGGCAGTACTAGCGGTTGATTTTTCTGAGCACATTTTAGCAACAGCGGTGCAATCAGTTCAATTAGGAGAATTGTCACATTTGGATTTATTACCGGTTAAAAGTGAATTGTTAATTAAAAAATCAGCGTTGTTACGGGCTAAAGTTGATTTGAATAAGATGGCTAAACGTTATCAAACCATTACTCGATCTAATGTCGTTCCTGTTCATTTTGAAGAAAGTCGTACGGAATTGCGTGAAATTGATATTAATCATTCATCTTTAGCGTTTATAAATAGTAAAATCACCCGAAAACAAGCGGAGTATCAGGCACTAATTTTACGAGGGTCGGGACAAACGACCTTATCTTTAGGTGTTAATAGTGATCGGGGCGATGCCCGAAGTAATGATGCTGAAAGCTTTAATATTGCATTAAATATTCCTTTAGGAAGTGCTGTGCACAACGGACCAGATTTGGCCGTTAAAAATATTGAAATTAATAAATTGCTCGCTGATAGAATGTATCTGATTAGAAAACTTAATGAACATGTTTTTGAGGTTTCACAGAACCTGATGTTGGGGGAAGACATTTTGGTAATGGCGATGGAGATTGCTCAATTAGAAGGTGATCGGCTGAAAATAGCTGAAAGCAGTTATAACGCTGGGGAACTGAGTTTGCAGAAATTTAAAAGTATTCAATTGAGCCAGCAACTGGCTCAATTGAAAGTAACTAAACAGTTAATTTTTAATAAGAAGAATATAGCTTTGTATAATCAATCATTAGGGGTTCTTCCTTAAGGTTGTCATGGTATTATTTCTCGCACGTTGCTAACGTTTTATTAAGACTTGAGTACGTGCTTGGAGCGATAAAATCTATTACTATATCAGCGCTAATTAAATTGAAGAGGGTCTGAATATGTCGGTAAAGGAAAATCAACTTACCACGGAAGTCTTGGTGATTGGTGGAGGGCCAGGTGGCTATTCTGCTGCTTTCAGGGCGGCTGACTTGGGTAAGCAGGTCACGTTAGTGGAGAAATACCCGGTATTGGGAGGGGTGTGTTTGAACGTGGGTTGTATTCCTTCAAAAGCATTGTTGCATGTGGCCCAAGTTTTAAGTGAGAGTAAAGAAATAGGGGTTTCGGGGGTTACTTTTCAAGCCCCCGAGATAGACAGAGAGAAACTCGTTCAGTGGAAAGGCGGTGTCACCTCGCAGTTAACAACTGGGTTGTCAGCCCTTGCCAAACAAAGAAAGGTGACGGTATTGCAGGGAACCGCCCGGTTTTTAGGAACGCATGAGGTCATGATTGAAAATGAAGAGGGCGGACACACGGTAAAATTTGACAATGTTATTATCGCTGTCGGTTCCCAACCGGTTAAGATTCCGTCATTTCCTAATGACGATGAGCGCTTAATGGATTCAACGGGTGCTTTGGAATTAAAAGATATTCCCGCTAAACTACTGATTGTCGGGGGAGGGATTATTGGCCTTGAGATGGCCACGGTTTATCATGCCTTAGGCAGTCAGATTACTATCGTTGAAATGATGGACCAATTAATACCCGGGTGTGATAAAGATTTAGTCAGGCCGTTAGCTCAAAAAGTTAAAAAACAATATGATAATATTTACCTTTCTACAAAGGTAACAGAAATTGTTTCTCAAGAGGATGGTTTAACGGTTACTTTTGACAAGCAAGGTGCGGTAGAAAGTGATCTATTTGATAAGGTCTTGGTTGCGGTAGGGCGCCGGCCTAATGGTCATTTGATCGATGCTGAAAAGGCTGGAATAACGGTTACTGATCGGGGGTTCATTGAAGTAGACAAGCAGATGCGTACAAATGTAGAGCATATTTTTGCCATCGGGGACGTGGTGGGAAACCCTATGTTGGCCCATAAGGCGGTGCACGAAGCTAAAATAGCGGCAGAAGTTATTGCCGGTGAACGTGTTGAGTGGCAAGCGTTAACTATTCCTTCAGTTGCTTATACCAATCCCGAGGTTGCTTGGATGGGGCTCACTGAAATAGAGGCTAAAGCACAAGGTATTGCCTATAATAAGGCGGCGTTTCCTTGGGCGGCCAGTGGACGTTCTTTAAGTATTGGTCGTAAAGAGGGGCTTACAAAATTAATTACCGACAAGGATACAGGGCAAATATTGGGTGCTGGCATTGTTGGGACTAATGCGGGAGAATTGATTGGGGAAGCGGTTCTGGCATTAGAAATGGGCGCGTGTGCTGAAGATATTGCCTTGACAGTTCACCCGCATCCGACGCTTTCTGAAACGTTGGGCTTTTCAGCAGAAATGATCGAAGGCACAATAACGGATTTATTGGTTAAAAAACGCTGACCACGGGTTTGAGAGGGTCAGGATTTTGTTAGAAATTTATTTAAATTATCAATGGTAGTGTTTGTATGAGTTCAGGAGCAAATAAAGTTGTTTTAGCGTATTCAGGTGGTCTGGATACATCTGTTATCTTGCAGTGGTTAAGAGATACCTACGATTGCGAGGTGGTTACCTTTACTGCTGATCTGGGGCAAGGCGGCGAGGTTGAGCCGGCTCGGGAAAAGGCCCAAGCGCTTGGCATTAAAGAAATTTATATTGATGATTTAAAGGAAGATTTTGTGCGCGACTATGTCTTCCCTATGTTTCGTGCTAATGCTATTTATGAAGGGGAGTATTTATTAGGAACATCTATAGCACGGCCTTTAATTGCAAAACGATTGATTGAGATTGCCAATGAAACCGGTGCCGATGCGGTTTCCCATGGCGCGACGGGTAAAGGGAATGATCAGGTTCGTTTTGAATTAGGGTGTTATGCGTTACGTCCGGATATTCAAATTATCTCACCTTGGCGTGAATGGGATTTAAATTCGCGTGAAAAGCTTTTGGCATATGCTGCTCAACATAGAATCCCGGTAGAAATGAAACGAGGTAATGCTTCCCCTTATTCTATGGATGCTAATTTATTGCATATTTCATATGAGGGAGGGATTTTGGAAGACCCTTGGGCAGAGGCTGAAGACGACATGTGGCGTTGGAGTGTGGCACCGGAAAATGCACCTGACCAACCACTTTATATTGATTTAACTTTTAAGAATGGTGATGTCATCGGCATTGATGACGTGTTGTATTCGCCTGCTGAGGTATTAGCGTTATTGAATAAGTTAGCAGGCGCCCACGGTGTGGGTCGGCTGGATATTGTTGAAAATCGTTACGTCGGCATGAAATCGCGTGGTTGTTATGAGACCCCAGGTGGCTCGGTTTTATTAAAAGCACACCGAGCGATTGAGTCCATAACACTCGATCGGGAAGTGGCACATTTGAAAGATGAATTAATGCCGGGTTATGCTAAGTTAATTTATAACGGTTATTGGTGGAGTCCTGAGCGTACTATGTTGCAGAACATGATCGATGCCTCACAAGTGACGGTCAACGGTAAGGTACGTGTTAAATTGTATAAAGGCAGCGTGTCGGTCGTCGGTCGAATGTCAGACACAGATAGTTTATTTGATGAAAATATTGCGACCTTTGAAGATGATGGCGGTGCTTATAATCAAAAAGATGCGGAAGGATTTATTAAATTAAATGCACTTAGGTTACGTATTGCGGCTGAAAAACAACGACTTTAGTCATTTTAATGCATTTTAGGCGTTTTTAGTTGATGATGGCGCCTTTTGTAATGACTTTTGTATATCGGTGATTACCTCTATTTACGCTATAGATTGGTCTAGGGTCAAAGAGGGAAAAAAGTTCTTTAATTACCAGAGTAAGGTTGTATACTGAACGACCCTTTTTAGATCGTTTTTAGCACGGTTACTCTTGTCGAGAGAGAGTTGTTTGATGCAGAAATATGATATACAGAATCATTCCGAGCAGGCTGTATTAAGCTCATATAATCAGTCCTTTGTTCGTTTGCAATGGATAAGCCGTGCCATTATGGCGTGTGGTTTGTTGGTCCTGATGATTACGGTTCTCTTTGGTTTTTCGGTGTTTTCTGAGAGTCCGCTGAAAAGCATAAGTAGTTATGGGATGCCTAATCATCTCCAGCTTGGGAAAATAGTCGCTAATCCAGCGTTGTCAGCCGATGTTGAGATGCTAAAAGGTCAAATGGTTTCGATGATCAGCGGTTCCATAAAGGCTAAGTTGATTCAATTGCAAGAGAGTATTAATGCCGGTAAGGTTACGGGTAAAGAGGTAGTCATTCTTAGCGACTTAACTAAAGAATTAGATGCGCTGAGAGCCGTTTCAACGCCAAGTGTGGGTGTGGGTTCTGTTGATCAATCTGGTTTAGCGTCGAAGAACAGTGAACATCCCGCTATTTTATTAAAAGAGTTATCAAATTTAAAATTATTGGTTTATTTATCAATCGTTTCATGTGGTTTAATGTTTGTGGCATCGGCGGGTGTTTGGTTACAAGCACGGTTTGTTTTACAGCATCACGATAAGTTACAACCTGTTTTAACGCGCCAAGACTAGATTTCAGGTACAAAAAAGCCGGACATGGTCTTTTAACCATGTCCGGCTTTTTTAGGCATTCTTTTTATTTCTTTGGTTTTTTGATTTTTCCGCCACCGGCTTTTAAATAATCAAAAACAGCTTTGATCGCTTTATCACCGGTATAACCTTTTTTCTTACCAACAGTGTCCATAGCGGCGCCTGCTTTAGGCATTGCGTTTTTACCGTTAATGACAGTTGCTTTGAATCTATCATAAGACAAAGAACCGTCTTTAATGTTTTTAATTAGATTTGGGTTGGTTGCAATATCATGACAAGTCGCACAGCCGCGTCCAAATGCCCGATCATATATTTTACTGCCGACCCAAATATCCATGTCACTCGCTGCAAACGTTTGACTGCTTAATACAAGTGTTGCAGCACCTGCCATCATCACTAATGATTTTTTCATACTAACCTCAATAGATTTTAAAGAAAGATGACTTAAATCTAATTTAAAAGACTAAGCCATTAATTAAAAATTTAACAGGGATAGGATAGATAATTTACTACCAAAAGACAAATAATTTTGTCAGTATTTAGGGTAAAAGTTGATTTAGGTAGGTAAAAATTAAGCGTTGGGATTAAACCAAGTCAATTTATCGTGTAAACGCACTACATTGCCAACGATTATTAAGGTAGGCGCCTTAACTGATTGCTCGTGGATGTGATGAGGTAAAGATTCAAGTGTTCCGGTAATAACCTTTTGATGTTTTGTTGTGCCTTGTTGTATGAGAGCTGCGGGTAGGTCTTTGGAGCAACCATGTTCGATGAGAGACGCACAGATATGGTTTAAGCCCAGTAGTCCCATGTAAATAACTAAGGTCTGATTTGGAGCAACTAAGCCTTCCCAATTTAAATTGATTTGATTATCTTTATAGTGCCCTGTGACAAAAGTGCACGATTGCGCATATTCACGGTGGGTCAGTGGAATGCCCGCATAGCTGGCACAACCGGATGCTGCGGTTATACCGGGAACAACCTGGAAGTTAATGTTGTTTTCCATTAACGTCTCAATTTCCTCGCCGCCTCGACCAAAAATAAAAGGATCACCGCCTTTGAGACGAACAACACGATTGCCTTCAAGGGCCAGTCTTGTGAGAAGTTGATTAATAGACTCTTGTGGGAGGGTGTGTTGATCACGTTTTTTACCGACATAGATTTTTTGTGCATCACGCCGGATGAGGTTAAGGATATCTTCTGAAACCAGGCGATCGTAAACGACAATATCGGCTTGTTGGATGAGTCTTAATGCTCGTAATGTGAGTAAATCTGGGTCGCCTGGACCGGCGCCGACCAGATAAATTTCTCCATCTGTCGTTGTGGTGTTGTGCGCTATGATTTGCTCATCCAGAGCGTGTTCGGCTTTTTCATGTTGTCCCGCAAAAATAAATTCAGCGATGGAGCCTTGAAAAACTTGTTCCCAAAACAGACGGCGTTGGCGTGGATCTAGGATATGTGATTTGACTTTGTCTCGATAATTACCGGCGAGCTCTGCAAGACGGCCATAGCCAGAGGGGATAAGGGTTTCTACGCGTGTCTTTAGCAGCCGTGCTAACACCGGCGCTGTGCCGCCGGAAGAAATAGCGGCAATAATTGGAGAGCGATCAATAATAGCAGGGAAAATAAATTGACATAATTTTGGGTTATCGACGACATTAACTAAGATGTTAAGTTTATCGGCTGCTTGTGAAACGAGTTCATTTACTGTTTGATTATCGGTTGCAGAAACAATCAGGCGATAACCTTCGGCATCGGTGCTTTCAAATTTTTTTTGGATTAGCGTTAAGGCTAATTTTTTTTCAAGTGTTTGAACGGGGGTTGAGAACGAGGGAGCCAGTACGGTTATCCGCGCACCTGATTTTGCTAAAATTTCAATTTTGCGAGCAGCGATTTCACCAGCGCCGACGATAAGACATTTTTGTTGATTGAGGCGTAAAAAAATAGGAAAAAATTGCATGGGTTAACCTGATAGGTTTTTAGAATTAGTTATGGTTTATAATAGAG
>MPSY01000082.1 GCA_001901525.1 Methylococcales bacterium OPU3_GD_OMZ
TTGCATCAAAATCTAGTGCGTCTACTGCCAGTTGGATAAGTGTTCTAGCCATGTTCGTATACTCCGGTTTACTGTTAGGTGAAACGCCTAACTTTGGTAAATAAATAAAAAAAAACGTTTTTCGACCCCAAGGACTTTAAAACAAAAAGTGGACCCCTGTCAATTTTAAAGTTGATTACAAAATAAATACCTATCACTAAAAGTATTAATAAATCATTATATTACCTTTAAAAGCTAGCGCCTTACATTAACCATTCTTTAATTTAAAAACATCTTAATCTTAACGTGCCACTCGCCCTCCCCTTTACTTACGCCAACAATCTAACAATAATGTAGCTTTTAACCGCCCCTCATTTATGGCCCTTTACCACCCAATAACACATGCCCCATGCTCCCTTTTACCAACGTTAATGCCTTAATTATTGATATGGATGGCGTGCTCTGGCACGGCAACCAACCCATTGGCGGCTTAAATAACTTCTTCGAAACCCTTCGAACCATACAAATACCTTTTATTCTTGCGACCAATAACGCCAGCCTAACACCCCAACAATACATTGAGAAATTCTCCAAAATGGGTGTTGAAGTTTATAAAAATGAAATCCTAACTTCAGCGATGGCGACTGTCCACTTCCTTTCCAAACAATACACGCCGGAAACAACGCGCGTATTTGTCATTGGTGAACCGGGAATAAAAGAACCCTTACTCGAGAAAGGCTTCACCTTAACCGGTCTTTATGAAATCAATGATCGCACCGGAACTAATTCCAAGACCGGCCCGCATATTGTTGTTTGCGGACTGGATAGAGAGATTTCCTGGGATAAACTAGCAACCGCCACACTCAATATAAACGCCGGCACCGCCTTCATTGGAACAAATGGCGACACCTCTTTGCCCACAGAGATTGGTGAAACACAAGGTAATGGCGCCATTTTAGCGGCACTAACCGCCGCAACAGGCATCACTCCCACCATTATCGGGAAGCCTGAACCGATCATTTACCAACAAGCTATGGCTATTCTCAAGTCAAAGCCTGAAGAAACCATCGCCATTGGAGACCGCCTAGACACTGATATTTTAGGCGTCGTACGAAGCAATATCAGAAGTTTAATGGTTTTAACCGGCGTTTCAGACCAAAAGGATGCCACTAAAAGCCCCTTTCAACCGACTTGGATTATGGACAATATTACCTCCATAACCCTTGCCTTGAAGAATGCACATCAAAGTACAACCCCGTAAAATAATATTGAAGCAACAGACCTACTAACGACCCACTGCCCTGACTTACTATGAAAAAACTTATCAACGACCCCGACGACCTTTTACCCGATAGCCTTGCTGGCTTTGCCAACGCCCATGCTGACATTGTCCGACTTCATAGCAACCCCTATTTTGTCTACAAAAAAAATAAGCCAACGTCCCCCAAAGTAGCCTTGATTTCAGGTGGAGGGTCTGGCCACGAACCGTTACATTCCGGGTTCGTGGGCGCAGGAATGCTGGATGCGGCCTGCCCGGGACATATCTTCACGTCCCCCACACCTGACCAAATGATAACCGCAGCAGCAACCGTAGAAAATGATGCTGGAATTCTATTTATTGTCAAAAATTATGCCGGCGATATCATGAATTTTGAAATTGCCTCAGAAATCATCACAGCACCGATTGAAACCATTATCGTTGCCGACGACATTGCCTTGCCTAAAGAGCACAGCATGGGACGCCGCGGCGTTGCTGGAACATTAATAATTGAAAAGATGGTCGGTGCTGCTGCCGAACGCGAGCACAATCTGGCTTACTGCAAATCGCTAGGTGACCGAATTAGTGATAATACCGCCTCCATGGGCGCGGCATTAACAAGCTGCACCGTTCCAGCACTAGGTAAGCCAACCTTTGATATCAGTGAAACCGAAATCGAAATGGGGGTAGGCATCCACGGAGAAAGAGGCCGTTCCACCCAAAAGTTTACCGATGCAACAACACTCACCCATTACCTAGCCGAAGCTATTTATGATGAGTTAAAGCCAAAAAAAGGACAAGAAGCACTCCTTCATATCAACGGCTTAGGCGCAACCCCCCTCATTGAACAGTATCTAATCTATGAAATAGCACAAAAATTCTGGTCAAAACAAGGCGTCACCATTACCCGATCGCTTGTGGGCAACTACACCACCTCCCTTGACATGGCTGGCTGCTCAATGACGCTCACGCTACTAGACTCAGAACTCACGACACTATGGGATCACCCCGTCCATACCGCTAATTTACGTTGGGGCTGCTAATCATCACCGGCTAAAAAGCCGGTTAATGCACAAAGCATTAATTGGCTTGATTTCGCACCGGCATCAACATGCCCCACCGTACGACTCCCTAAATAGGCTGCACGCCCTTTTGTCGCAACCATTTCACGCGTCGCCTCAACGCCATCAATCGCTACCTTAGAAACAGTTGCCAACAACACCCTTCTTTCGACACCCTCGGCTGACAACTGCACTAAACATTGCGCCACAGGCACTAAAACATCCAGCATGGTCTTCTCACCCACATCGGACTTGCCACGAGCCTTCATTGCGTCCACCCCTTGACTAAAAATGTCAGCCATCCTATTTGTCGTTAATTCGCTCTCTTTCAAAGCACCGCCCATCTTTAAAAACAAGGTACCATACAGTGAACCTGATGCCCCGCCCACAGAACTCATCAGCGACATTCCAATAAATTGAAATGCTTGAGGCCAATCTACGGCAACTAAATCACCCGACTTTGTTTTGAGAACTTCCAGCCCCCGTAACAAATTAACCACATGGTCACCATCACCCAAAATACGGTCTAACTCTTCCAACTCATCCGCATTTTCCAAAATCGTGTCGTAAAGAAGAGTTACTACATTTGGTAACATTTTAGGTGCAACTAACATACCCACTCACTCCCAATAATAATTAAACACAGCGACTAAATAGCACTTGTAAAAACAATATAAACATAATCGCCTTATTTCTAACATACCCATTCGCACAACCGCGAATTTATAACAAAAAAATAGTAAACTAACTTTTTTCACATTACAACGCTGGTTTTTTAACCCATACCCTTTTAATAAAACTTATGCTACCAGACCCCATTACCGTTGACGTCTTATGTGTTGGTCATGCCTCATTTGACCTTATTTTCTCAGTCGCAAGGCACCCCTCAAACGATGAAAAAATGTCTGCTAACGCCTTTCAACACAGCGGCGGCGGCCCAGCTGCCAATGCCGCATTACTCGTTTCCAAACTGGGGCTAAAATCGGCCTATGCCGGCTACCTGGGTCTGGACGCCTATGGCGAACAACATTTAACTGAATTAAAAAACGGCAATGTCAACAGCACACTCATTGTGCGCGGACAAAACCCAACCCCTATAACCACCATCATTGTCAAACCCAACGGACAACGTGCACTCATAAATTTCAAAGGAAACACCCAGGCTTTACCGGTCAATGCGATCAATTTTGATACCATTAAACCCCGAGTCATTTTAGTAGACGGCCATGAACCACACCTCTCACTGCCTTTAATCCAAAAAGCTAAAGACAATAATATCCCAACAGTGCTTGATGCGGGCTCCCTCCATAACGGAACAGAAATGTTAATGACAGCCGTTGACCACCTCGTTTGCTCACAAAAATTTGCCCTTCAATTTGCTCAAACCGAACAACAAGCATTCAATCAATTATCAAAAATTACCACGCATCTTGTGATCACTCTAGGGGATCAAGGCCTTCTATGGAAAACGCCGGAACAAACTGGTGCACTACCTGCCTTTCCGGTTAAAACAATTGACACAACCGGCGCAGGCGACGCCTTTCACGGTGCTTATGCCGCCGGCCTTGCCCAGCAATTGCCTTGGCTAACAGTATTGCGCTATGCCAGTTCTGCGGGTGCTTACTGTTGTATGCATATGGGTGCTCGACAAGGACTCCCCTCCAAACAACAACTTGAAAACTTTCAGACCCTCTACGCAAACTGATCAATTTACCCCTCAAACTATAAACGCCTATTGCCCAGTGAGACCAGATGTTTACCGTGCACAGCTGAAAATCTTTCAAAATAACCCAAAGAAGTACGATACTTAATTGCAAAAAGTTGATTATTTAAGCGATAATACAGGGTTTAGCCGCCTATGATTAGGTTGCACGATACTTGCTCATTAACAAGCACATAATGAAAAATATAGGCTTGCCAATTCTGGAAAAATTATGAAAAAAACAATGTACGAAAAAATTTGGGACAGCCATCTTGTATGTGAGGCCCCCGGACAAGCCCCTCTGGTATACGTAGATCGCCACTTAATGCATGAAGTCACAAGCCCACAGGCATTTGAAGGCCTTCGAAATGCTAATCGCAAGATCCGTAATCCACACAGCATTCTTGCTACGATGGATCATTGTGTGCCAACAAAAGACCGTGAGTTACCGATTGCCGATCCTATAGCTAGAAAACAAATTGAAACCATGGCAGACAACTGCCGTGAGAACAACCTCAACTTATATGACATAAAAAACCCAAACAATGGCGTCATTCACATCGTAGTTCCAGAACACGGCTTCGTACACCCTGGCATGGTTACTGTCTGTGGTGATAGTCATACCGCTACCCATGGTGCATTTGGTGCATTGGCTTTTGGTATTGGCACTTCTGAGGTAGAACATGTCATGGCCACCCAGACTCTGCCCCAAGTAAAATCTAAAACCATGCTCGTTCAGGTTAATGGCAAACTACCTAAATATTCTTCTGCTAAGGATATTGTTCTGGCGGTTATCGGAAAAATAGGCACCGCCGGCGGCACCGGTTATGTTATTGAATTTGCCGGCGAAGCCGTTATGGAACTGACTATGGAAGGCCGCATGACACTTTGCAACATGGCCATAGAAGGTGGTGCTCGCGCTGGACTCGTTATGCCCGATGAAAAAACCTATGAATACCTGAATGGTCGAGAATTTGCACCTTCTGGTTCACAATGGGACACAGCCTTAGCTTACTGGAAAACACTGCCAAGTGATGACGGTGCTGAATTTGATACCGTAGTCACCCTGACAGCAGATGATATTGCCCCACAGGTCACTTGGGGAACGTCTCCGGAACAAGTTGCTCCTGTTTCAGGTTCAGTGCCTTCACCGGATGATTTTAACGATGAGGGCAAGCGTCAAGCCTGCATTAGCGCTCTGGACTACATGGACTTAGCGCCCCAAACAAAAATCACGGATATCCCTGTTAATTTAGTATTTTTAGGTTCTTGCACAAACGGCCGCATTGAAGATTTCCGCATTGCTGCCGAAATCACTAAAAATCATAAAGTTGCTGACGGTGTGACGGCTATTGCTGTCCCCGGGTCTTATAAGGTTAAAAAACAAGCCGAACAAGAAGGCCTTGATCAAATTCTAATCGATGCTGGCTGGGAGTGGCGTGACCCTGGATGCTCTATGTGCCTTGCCATGAATGGCGATGAGCTAACACCGGGACAAAGAAGTGCTTCTACCTCAAATCGAAATTTTGAGGGTCGCCAAGGTAAAGGCGGACGGACGCACTTAGTTTCTCCTGCCATGGCCGCCGCTGCTGCTGCTGCTGGGCATTTTGTTGATATTCGTAACCTGTAAAGAAATAGACTTATGGAACCTTATAATAACCACACTAGCATTGCTGCTTTAATGAATCGTAGCAATGTTGATACTGATCAAATCATTCCGAAACAATTCCTCAAAAAAGTTGAACGTAGCGGCTTTGGAGCTCATCTTTTCCACGACTGGCGTTTTAATGACGACGGCAGCGACAATCCTGACTTTGAACTTAACAAACCCGCATTTAAATCCGCTAGGATTTTAGTCACCGGCGATAATTTTGGCTGCGGGTCTTCTCGAGAACATGCACCTTGGGCAATTGCAGATTATGGGTTCAACACCATCATCTCTTCCAGTTATGCTGATATTTTTTATAACAATTGTTTTAAGAATGGCATATTGCCTATTCGCGCAACCAAGGAGCAACTCCAACTCATTGCTAATGAAATTAACAGCCATGAGGGCTGTAGTCTTACCATTAACCTAGAAGCGCAAACCGTTAGCACGCCTTTGGGCAACAATTTCGCTTTTGAAATTGACCCCTTTCGCAAAGAAAACCTATTACATGGCCTCGACGATATCGGCTTAACACTGGAGCAAATCGATAAAATTGATGAATATGAACAAAAACACCGACGCCTTTACCCTTGGCTTTGGACGTAAAACCTGCTTAACATATTAACCTACAAGCCAGCATAACTGTCATGACCCAAGAATCACGCACCATTCAAATCATGGACACGACACTTCGTGATGGCGAACAAACACAAGGGGTGTCGTTCTCACCTGATGAAAAAGTGAACCTAGCTAAAACACTGCTAAACTCACTGCGGGTGGACCGGATCGAGGTTGCTTCTGCCCGCGTATCTGATGGCGAAAAACAAGCCGTAACCGAAATTAATGCCTGGGCCAATCAAGAGGGGTATCCCGGCCAAGTTGAAGTTCTCGGTTTTGTCGATCATACCAAGAGCGTTGATTGGATTAAAGAAACCGGTGGTCAGGTTATTAATCTACTCACCAAGGGGAGCGAAAAACATTGCCATGAACAATTACGTAAGACCCTTGAGCAACATATCAGCGAGATTCTCCAAACCGTATCTTACGCACAAAACCAAGGACTCAGCGTTAACGTTTATTTAGAAGACTGGTCTAATGGTTTTAACGATAATCGCGAGTATGTTTATCAGTTAGTAGACCAAATTCAACACGCCGGCATTAAACACTTTATGCTACCTGACACCTTAGGTGTTATGTCACCACAAGAAGTCTTCAACAACTTAAATGAAATGTGTGCCCGTTATCCTGAATTACATTTTGATTTCCACCCGCACAATGACTACGGCTTGGCCACAGCAAACGTGATGGCCGCTGTAAAAGCCGGCGTTAACTCGGTGCACTGTACGGTCAACTGCTTAGGTGAACGCGCGGGTAACGCTTCACTGGCCGAAGTCACCGCCGTATTACGCGACAAAATGGGCATGACTATATCCATCGATGAAAATCACCTAGTTCGCACCAGCGCCATGGTTGAAAATTTCTCTGGCAAACGCATTTCTGCCAACACTCCCATCATTGGCGCCGATGTATTTACCCAAACAGCCGGTATTCATGCCGATGGCGATCACAAGGGTGGCCTTTATGAAAGTATGCTTAGCCCTGAACGCTTTTCTCGTACCCGTAGTTATGCACTGGGGAAAATGAGTGGCAGAGCCTCGCTATTAAAAAACCTTGAAAAATTAGGCCTTGACCTACCAACCGAGATACAACAAAAGGTTTTAACTAAAATCGTTCAATTAGGTGACTCAAAGCAAACCATTACTACTGATGACTTACCCTTTATCATTGCCGATGTTCTCGAAAATGATAATTACCAACACATTCAACTCATTGACTGCTCTATTACCAGCGAATTTGAATCAATCTCAACAGCGACACTCTGCGTTAAGATTAAGGATAGAGAACATTCAGCAACAGGCTCAGGAAATGGCGGATTTGATGCTTTTATTGATGCTATCAACAAAATCATGGCGCTCTATAACTACACGCTTCCGGAACTGATTGACTATGAAGTCAGAATTCCTAAAGGCGGCCATACCTATGCTCTGACTGAATGCTTAATCACTTGGGAATGTGCTGAAGATGTTCGTAAAACGCGCGGCGTTCATGCCAATCAAGTCTTTGCTTCGGTCTTAGCAACTTTAAAAATTATCAATATTCATCTGCAAGAACAAATGAATAAAGACTAGATAGTTCAAGCCTGCTCTTTCTGTTGCTGATAGTAAATAACAATTATGAAACTTCTAAGG
>MPSY01000209.1 GCA_001901525.1 Methylococcales bacterium OPU3_GD_OMZ
ATGAATTAAAAAATGAAATCACCGGTGGCGCAACGCCGGCTTCATTTGAGCCGACGATAGATTATGTAGTCACCAAGGTGCCTCGGTTTACGTTTGAGAAGTTTCCGCAGGCCAATGATCGGCTGACAACACAAATGAAGTCAGTAGGTGAAGTTATGGCCATTGGCCGTACTTTTCAGGAGTCTTTGCAAAAAGCTTTACGTGGACTGGAAACCGGAACGACAGGATTGAATGAAGTTGTTGACTTGAGTTTGCCTGAGGTAGAAGAGGTCTTGCAGCATGAAATTAGTCAACCTGGGCCTGAGCGACTATGGTATGTGGCCGATGCATTTCGCGCCGGCTGGTCGTTAGAGAAGATTCATGCGGTTAGTCGGATAGATCCCTGGTTTTTGATGCAAGTCAGTGACCTCATTGTTTCTGAACAACAGTTAAAAGGGCAGGATGTCAGCGCATTAACTTATGATGACCTTTGGCGGTTAAAGCGTAAGGGTTTTTCTGATTTACGATTGGCTGAATTGTTAACTTGTTCAGAATCAGAGCTATTCAATTTGCGGCATCGTTTAGGCGTTCGTCCGGTATTTAAAAGAATTGATTCTTGTGCCGCTGAGTTTTCCTCGGACACGGCTTATTTGTATTCAACGTATGAACAAGAATGCGAGGCGCGTCCAACCGGTAAAGAAAAAATTATTATTTTGGGCGGTGGTCCTAACCGTATAGGGCAAGGGATTGAGTTTGATTATTGTTGTGTTCATGCGGCCCTCGCGCTGAGAGAAGATGGTTTTGAAACCATTATGATCAACTGTAATCCAGAAACGGTTTCCACCGATTTTGATACCTCTGATCGATTGTATTTTGAGTCGTTGGTTTTGGAAGATGTGCTCGAAATTGTTGCCATAGAGAAGCCTAAAGGCGTAATTGTTCAATACGGTGGTCAAACACCCTTAAAGTTAGCGCGTGCATTAGAAGCTGCAGGTGTGCCCATTATTGGTACCTCACCTGATTCTATTGATTTGGCCGAAGACAGGGAGCGATTTAAGAGCTTGTTAGAGCGTTTAGAACTTAAGCAGCCCCCTAATGAGACGGCGCGATCAGTCGAAGAAGCGATTGATGCGGCGCGTTATTTAGGTTATCCCTTGGTCGTTAGGCCGTCTTATGTCTTAGGCGGTCGGGCTATGGAGATTGTCTTTAATGAAGAAGGCTTGCAGCGCTATATGAAGGAGGCCGTTAGTGTTTCTAATGAGTCGCCGGTATTGTTAGACCGATTTTTGAGTAATGCGGTAGAAATGGATGTGGATGCTATTTATGATGGCGAGACGGTCCTTATTGGCGGCTTGATGGAGCATATTGAGCAAGCCGGGGTGCATTCAGGTGATTCGGCCTGCTCGTTAC
>MPSY01000210.1 GCA_001901525.1 Methylococcales bacterium OPU3_GD_OMZ
ACCACGAATACCATCAGTACCAAAATATCTTTTCTTGCTTACCATAAAACACCCTTATTTCGTATTACCGCATAACCATACACGTCTACTACCGTAACAGTACTTAAACAATAGCTACAAAAAAAGGGGGAAGCACAAGACTCCCCCCCCATTTTTTGTTCACCACTTAAAATATCTTACAAATGCTGCTCAGTAGCCCCTCCACCAACAGGTGGCTCTACATCCTGACCGTCTTTACCCGTATCGGCTTTGACATCACCTTTAGGTGGTGTTGGATCATCTCCCCAGCCTTGCGGTTCCCGTACCGGTGTTTTGCGCTCTAATAAATCATCGAGTTGGTATTTATCAATGGTTTCGTACTTCATTAACGCATCTGCCATGGCATGCAAAATATCTTCATTATCTTTAAGCATTTTTTCGGCGCGCTGATAGTTACGATCAATAACCACCCGAACTTCTGCATCTATAGCCTGCGAGGTACTCTCAGAAACCGATTTGGTCTGCGTAACCGAACGCCCTAAAAAGACTTCACCTTGCTCTTCACCGTAGGCTAAAGGCCCTAATTTCTCAGACAAACCCCATTGTGTGACCATGCTCCGTGCCAGCTGAGTTGCCCGTTCAATATCGTTGGAGGCTCCTGTAGTGACACTATCAGTACCAAAAATCAACTCCTCAGCAATACGGCCACCATATAAACTGGAGACCTGACTGTCTAATTTGCGTTTACTGGCACTGTAGGCGTCTTTCTCCGGTAAAAACATCGTGACACCCAAAGCACGGCCCCGCGGCATAATGCTGACCTTATAAACCGGGTCATGCTCAGGACACAAGCGACCCACAATCGCATGACCAGCCTCATGATAAGCTGTCATCCGCTTATCTTCTTCACTCATCACCATCGAGCGCTTCTCAGCCCCCATAATCAACTTATCCTTCGCCTTCTCAAGCTCTACCATGCTCACTACGCGTTTATTGGTGCGCGCTGCCGTCAAAGCAGCCTCATTCACCAAATTAGCCAATTCAGCACCTGAAAACCCCGGAGTCCCTTGCGCAATGTATTTAACAATCACATCATCGGCTTTCGGGACTTTGCGTAAATGAACTTCTAAAATCTGCTCACGACCCTTGATATCGGGTAAGCCTACGTTGACTTCACGGTCAAAACGACCCGGCCGTAATAAGGCTTTATCTAATACATCCGGACGGTTAGTCGCGGCAATAACAATAATACCTTCATGTCCGTCAAAACCATCCATTTCAACTAATAACTGGTTTAAGGTTTGTTCGCGTTCATCATTACCGCCCCCTAAACCCGCACCCCGTTGACGCCCGACCGCATCAATCTCATCAATAAAAATAATACACGGCGCATTTTTCTTCGCTT
>MPSY01000211.1 GCA_001901525.1 Methylococcales bacterium OPU3_GD_OMZ
GATAAAGATTATTTTTTATTATCTTATGTAAATATAAATTAGTTTTTTGCATTGGACTAGAAGTAGCAAAAAAACATTGATTTTTGTATGTTTTTTGACTTTTTTTCTACATCTAATTACTTGATTTCCTTTTAATTTATACTATAAGCGTCACACTCAACATAGAAAAGTTGTTTATTATTAGGCTTTATAGGCCTAATTAGCTATTTTATTAGTAAAAATTTAAGAAGAGAAGTGTGGACGGTTAAGGTTACCAAAATTTGTCGTACACACTTCAACATTATATAAATTTTATTCTTAGAATTTATATAGAAGCTAGTGTGCGCCGTTTATATATTGGGGGGGGGGGGGGGGGACAAAAAAAAACACTAGTTGGGGGGGAAAAAAACCGCCGCATCTTTTTTATAATATCCCCCGCCCTTTACCCCCCCCCTTTACCGGGGGGGGAAAAAAGCGGGGGGGGGGTTTTTTTTTGGGACCCTCCCCGGGGTTTTTTAAGAATGAACCCCTTGCGGTTTAGATTTAAAGTATAGTTGGGGGGGGGGAAAATGGCCCTCCCACAAGGGGGGAGGATTTTAAAAGGTGGTTTTGGAAAGGGAGGATTTCAACCCCCCTGGGGGATTGGGGACCCGGCCCCAGACTTCTTTCGGGAGGGCCAGCCGTGGGGAAATATTGGACAAATGGGGGAAAGCCTGATCCACCAATTCCCACGTGTGTGAAGAAGCCTGGAGGGTTGTAAAAGCACTTTCAATTGGGAGGAAACCAGCTGGGTTAATAGCCCTGCTCTTGACATTACCTTCAGAAGAAGCACCGGCTAACTCCGTCCCAGCAGCCGCGGTAATACGGAGGGTGCGAGCGTTAATCGGAATTACTGGGCGTAAAGCGTACGTAGGCGGTTATTTAAGTCAGATGTGAAAGCCCCGGGCTCAACCTGGGAACTGCATTTGATACTGGATAACTAGAGTTTGATAGAGGAGAGTAGAATTTCTGGTGTAGCGGTGAAATGCGTAGAGATCAGAAGGAATACCAGTGGCGAAGGCGCTCTCTGGATCAAAACTGACGCTGAGGTACGAAAGCGTGGGTAGCAAACAGGATTAGATACCCTGGTAGTCCACGCCGTAAACGATGTCAACTAGCCGTTGGGTCCAATTAAGGACTTAGTGGTGCAGCTAACGCATTAAGTTGACCGCCTGGGGAGTACGGCCGCAAGGCTAAAACTCAAATGAATTGACGGGGGCCCGCACAAGCGGTGGAGCATGTGGTTTAATTCGATGCAACGCGAAGAACCTTACCTACCCTTGACATACTAAGAACTTTCCAGAGATGGATTGGTGCCTTCGGGAGCTTAGATACAGGTGCTGCATGGCTGTCGTCAGCTCGTGTCGTGAGATGTTGGGTTAAGTCC
>MPSY01000212.1 GCA_001901525.1 Methylococcales bacterium OPU3_GD_OMZ
ATATTGGAAAGATCGGTAATCAGGTCCACTGTCAATCCATCAGAGAAATAATCCTGCTCTTGGTCGCCACTAATATTTACAAAGGGTAGAATCGCAATTGTGGGTTTCAACGATTCGACCTGGGTGGATATAGATGCGGGTGCTCCATCCATGTTCCGTTGCAGTTGCCAGAAAATTACCACGAGTAAAATACTGATTGCGACGGTCGCGAGTTTCAGCCACGAAATTTGGTTTCTGGCGCGCGCGGAGTCACTGCTAATCAAATATTCCAGTTTGTTACTCTTAGCTGACCTGTGCTTCTCCATACAAACGGATGCGACCAACCGATACCCGCGTTTCGGTATGGTCTGAATGATTTCCGGTGACTTTAAATTATCGCGAAATGCTCGGCGTAGCTTAGCGATGGCACTGGTAATAACCTGTTCGCCAACAGTCACTTCGGGCCATACTGCATCCAATATTTCGGTGCGCGAAACAACTTTTCCAGGGCGTAAGGCGAGGTAATTTAAGAGTTCGACGGCTTTCGGTTCGAGGTGTATTTCTTCATCTAGACGACTCACCACGCCGCGACTTGGGTCGACGGTCCATTCGTCAATTTGGTAGGGCTTTTTCACCGTATTCATTGTTGATTCCATAAAGCCAGATCCGTCGAAAATACCAGGTTCTCGAGAGACTGTTTTCAATTTAATTGAAAACAGTCGGATCGAACCTGTTTTATTACCATGTCCTGCCCCCCTATAACTGAGCCACTTGTGGTATGAGTATTTTAGTTATTTCGGGAGGCAATAATGACGCGGAAGCGATTTTCAGAAGAAGACATATTGGGGATATTACGGCAAATAGAAATGGATTTGTCAGGTGGCGGCACGGTTGAAATGGCCATACGAACCGCCGGCATCAGTGATGCGACGTATTACAAATGGCGTAAGCGTTATGGTGGGATGGGTAAATCGAAGTTACATGAGTTTAAATCTCTTGAGAAAGAGAATGAGCGACTGAAGCGTATCGTGGCTGAGCTTGAGCTGGATAAATTGATCCTCAAAGAAAGTCTCGATTATTTAAAACCCAGAGCCTGACGATTGCCGATCTGCGTCAGGCAGTAATTTATGTTCGTCAAAAGTTGGATACTTCTGAGCGACGAACTTGCAAAACGATTGGCTTGGCACGTAGCACCCAAAGATATGGAGCCATCGCTAAGGACAATGACGATGATCTGCGTCTAGCAATGATCAGACTGGCCAAGCAGTACGGTCGATACGGCTACCGTAAGATTGCTCAGTTGCTTCGCATGGAAGGCTGGGTGGTTAATCATAAGAAGATTGAACGGCTGTGGCGGGAAGAAGGTCTGCAGCTGCCGCATCGCCATAAGAA
>MPSY01000213.1 GCA_001901525.1 Methylococcales bacterium OPU3_GD_OMZ
AGTACCGTGAGGGAAAGGTGAAAAGAACCCCTATTAGGGGAGTGAAATAGAACCTGAAACCGCATGCCTACAATCAGTCGAAGCTCTTTTTAGAGTGACGGCGTACCTTTTGTATAATGGGTCAGTGACTTAATTTATAAAGCAAGCTTAAGCCATCTAGGTGTAGGCGTAGCGAAAGCAAGTCTTAATAGGGCGATTAGTTTTATGAATTAGACCCGAAAACGAATGAGCTTACCATGAGCAGGTTGAACGCAAGGTAACACTTGCCGGAGGACCGAACCAGTTGACGTTGAAAAGTCTTTGGATGACTTGTGGTAAGGGGTGAAAGGCCAACCAAATTCGTAGATAGCTGGTTTTCCGCGAAAACTATTTAGGTAGTGCGATGAATAAATATGCGTTTAGAGGTAGAGCACTAAATGGGCTAGGGGGAAGAGATTCTTACCAAACCTAATAAAACTCCGAATGCTAAACGTAGTTCTTCATCAGACAGACTGTGGGTGCTAAGGTCCATGGTCGAGAGGGAAAGAGCCCAGACCACCAGATAAGGTCCCAAAATTGTGATTAAGTGTGAAAGGATGTGGAAATTCCTTAACAGCCGGGAGGTTGGCTTAGAAGCAGCCATCCTTTAAAGATAGCGTAACAGCTCACCGGTCTAATAGAGTTTCTGCGCCGAAGATGTAACGGGGCTAAAATCACATACCGAATCTGTGGGTTTATAAAACTTTCGAGTTTTATAAGCGGTAGCGGAACGTTCTGTAAGCCTGTGAAGGGATACCCGTGAGGGATCCTGGAGGTATCAGAAGTGCGAATGCTGACATGAGTAACGATAAACGAAGTGAAAAACTTCGTCGCCGAAAATCCAAGGGTTTCTGCGCAAGGTTAATCCGCGCAGAGTTAGTCGGCACCTAAGGCGAGGGCGAAAGCCGTAGTCGATGGAAATAAGGTTAATATTCCTTAACCAGATGGTAGTGACGGATTTTGTAAGTTGTGAGTTCTTAATGGATTGAACTTGCCGCGAAAAAGTCCCAGGAAATAGCTCCATCATTAGACCGTACCCTAAACCGACACAGGTGGATTAATAGAGTATATTTAGGCGCTTGAGAGAATGATGTTGAAGGAACTCGGCAAAATGCTTCTGTAACTTCGGAATAAAGAAGACCTTTTTTTGGGCAACCATTAAGAGGTGGCACAAGCCAGGGAGAAGCGACTGTTTATCAAAAACACAGGGCTCTGCTAACACGTAAGTGGATGTATAGGGTCTGACGCCTGCCCGGTGCTGGAAGGTTAATGCGATGGGTGCAAGCTCATTTCTGAAGCCCCAGTAAACGGCGGCCGTAACTATAACGGTCCTAAGGTAGCGAAATTC